>NZ_JBJDRI010000028.1:0-61727 GCF_044987425.1 Microbacterium sp. ZW T5_56
GGCTGCGTCCCATCGAGAAACCCAAGCAAGTCCGAGAAACCCTGCAATGCGGGGTTTCTCGGACTTGCTTGGGTTTCTCGCGTCCGTGCGTTGCCGCGTCGCGCGCGGACGCAGGGCGTGCGGCGGAGGGCGGCATAGGAGGGGCATAGGAAACGGAAAGGAGGGCGGGGGAGATGCACCCGGGGCTCATAGGTGGCGCAGGCGATCCACCTCAGCGGGATCCGTAGACAGGGAACATGACCCTCAGAAACGACAACCAGCGCCCGCGCCGACGGCTTCGTCGCGGCACGGCGATCCTTCTCACCGTGACCGGCGTCCTGGTCGTCGCAGGCGGCACGGGCGCCGCCTGGGCGGTTGATCGCTATCTCGTGCAACACGTCGAGATCACCGACGTGGCCGCGTACGAGGCAGCCGCGTCCGGGTCTCCCTCGGCGACGACATCGCCCACCGCGGAAGCGACGGCCGCGACCGGCACCGACGCGACCACGACGGCTGCCGCGGACGCCACCGTCTCCCTCACGGACGACTCCTACAGCGACGGATCGACTTCGATCAGCATCCGGACGGTCACCACGGGCACCGGCGATGCCACCGTCACCTATTACGTGGCCGACGTCACCCTCGGCGACGCCACGACGCTGCGCTCGGCCTTCGCCGACAACCAGTTCGGCGAGAACATCACCGAGACCACCAGCGGCATCGCCGCCGACAACAACGCGGTGTTCGCCATCAACGGCGACTACTACGGTTTCCGCGACACCGGGATCGAGATCCGCAACGGCGTGGTCTACCGCGACGACGGGGCTCGTCTGGGCCTCGCGTTCTATCGCGACGGGTCCGTCACGGTGTACGACGAGACCGCCACCGACGCCAACACGCTGGTCTCCGAGGGCGTGTGGAACACCCTGAGTTTCGGTCCTGCGATCGTCGAGGACGGCGCCGCCGTGTCCGGCGTCGACAGCGTGGAGGTGGACACCAACTTCGGCAACCACTCGATCCAGGGCGAGCAGCCTCGCACCGCGGTGGGCGTGATCGACGACAACCACCTCGTGTTCGTGGTGGTGGACGGCCGGTCGCCCGGGTACAGCGCAGGCGTGACGCTGCCGGGACTCGCCGAGATCATGATCGAGCTGGGCGCGCAGACGGCGTACAACCTCGATGGCGGCGGTTCCTCCACGATGTACTTCAACGGCTCCGTGATCAACCAGCCCTCCAACGGCGGCGAGCGCGGCACCAGCGACATCCTCTACATCGCGAGCGCCGCATCATGATCGTCGTAATTCCCGCGTACGAGCCGGGCGGCCGGCTGGTGCCGCTGGTCGAGTCGCTCGTGGCCGCCGGGCTCGCGGTGATCGTGGTCGATGACGGCTCCGGGGTGGCGTTCGTAGACGTCTTCGCCGACGCGCAGTCCTCCGGTGCGACGCTGCTTCGACACGATCACAACCGTGGCAAGGGCGCGGCGCTGCGAACCGCCTTCGCCCACATCGCAGAACACCACCCCGACGTCGACGTCATCACCGCGGACTCGGACGGTCAGCACACGGTGACCGACATCCTGCACGTCGCGGCCGAACTCGCGGTGGATCGCGAGAACGACGCCCCGACCCTCATCCTCGGCTGCCGTCGGTTCGACGCGGATCAGGGCGGACGACCGGTTCCCACCCGAAGCCGCGTCGGAAACCGGGTCTCGGCCGCGCTGTTCCGCTTCGCGGCGGGCTGGGCGCTCAGCGACACGCAGACCGGGCTGCGGGGAATCCCGGCCGGGATGATCGAGTGGCTCCGGCAGGTGCACGGGGATCGGTTCGAGTACGAGCTGAACATGCTGCTGCACCTGCGTCGCTCCGGCTTCGGTGCGCGCGAGCTGCCCATCCAGACGGTCTACCTCGACCACAATGCCAGCAGCCACTTCCGCCCGTTCACCGACTCGATCCGCGTGATCACGCCCCTGCTGGTGTTCCTGCTGGCGTCGTTCTCCTCGTTCGTGATCGACACCGTGGTGCTGCTCGTCCTCACTGCGGCCACCGGCGCGATCGTGCCGGCGGTGATCGGCGCCCGCGTCATCAGCGGCACGGCGAACTTCCTCCTCAACCGCCGTCTGGTCTTCACCACCGCCGATCGTTCGCGTGCCGCGACCGCGCGCGCTGCCATGCGATACGCCGTGCTGGCCGGCGTCATGCTGCTGTCCAACGTCGTGTGGATGGCCTACCTCACCGACAACGGCGTTCACGTGCTGCTGGCGAAGGTGATCACCGAGTGCACCCTGCTCGTGATCGGCTTCCGTGCCCAGCGCTCCTTCGTCTTCCGCGAGTCCTCGCCTCGCGCGGCCCACACCCTTCCCTCCCGCGTACCCGCGGGGACCTGACACCTTCGAACAACAGGAGCAAAGAAATGCGAAACCGTCGAATCATCCTCAGCACCCTTCCTCTCGCGGCACTCGCGCTCATCGTCTCGGGCTGCAGCGTCGCCGCGGCCAGCTCGACCGCCACACCCACGGCCGTGGTCTCCACCGCCGCGAGCGCGGAGGAGACCCCCACAGCCCAGACCGCGGCCGAGACAGTCAGCACCACGGGAGGCGATCTCTCCGCGGTCACGCTGGCGAGTGCGAACGCGGACATCACCGTGGTCCGTGACGACGAATGGTCCGAAGCCGATGCGGAGGACATCACGCTGTCGGGGTCGAGCGCCTCGAGCGGCGCGTCGGGGGTGAGCGTCACCGGATCCACGGTGACGATCTCGGCCGCCGGCGTCTATCGACTGACCGGCACCCTGGACGGCAGCGTCGTGGTGGCGGCGCCGGAGGATGCGCAGGTCGTGCTCATTCTCGACGGCGCGACGATCACGGCCAGCAGCGGGCCGGCCATCTCGGTCACCAGCGCGGATGACGTCGTCCTTCATCTCGCTGGCGGCACCAGTAGCAGCGTCACAGACGCCGCCGATACGGCGGATGCGGACGCGAACGCCGCGATCTACAGCACGGCGGATCTGACGATCTCCGGCGACGGCTCGCTCACCGTGTCCGGGATCGGGAACGACGGCATCGCGACGACCGACGACCTCGCGATCATCGGCGGCACGGTGTCGGTGACCGCTGTCGATGATGGACTCCGCGGGAAGGATGCCGTCCTCATCGAGGATGGCGCCGTGACCGTCGATGCCGGCGGCGACGGCCTCACGAGCGATCAGGCCGACGACGCCACGAAGGGCGTGGTGCAGATCGAAGGCGGCTTCGTGGACATCACCGCCGGGGACGACGCGATCGCAGCCTCCAGCGACGTTCTGATCACGGGCGGCACGGTCACGGGTGAGGCGGGCGGGGGAGCGAGCGCCGCGGTGGCGCAGGACGCATCGCCGCGAGGCATCGTTGCCGATGTCGCGATCGCCCTCGACGGCGGCACTGTCACGCTCAGCGCGGCGGACGACGGCGTGCACTCCAACGGCACCATCGGTATCGGTGGTGCAACGGTCACGGTGGCCGCCGGTGACGATGGGGTGCACGCGGATGCGCGCGTCGCCATCACCAGCGGAGCGCTGACCGTCTCGCAGTCGAACGAGGCGCTGGAGAGCGCCGCGATCAGCATCAGCGGTGGCACGGTGGATCTCACCAGCGATGACGACGGCGTCAATGCGTCCGGCGGGTCGTCCTCGTCCTCGTCCTCGTCCTCGGGCACGGGCACGTCCTCGGGCACGGGCGGCGGAATGTCGAACACGGGCGAGACGCTGGAGATCTCCGGGGGAACCGTCACGGTGACGGCCGAGGGCGATGGTCTCGATTCGAACGGCACGATCGCGATCACCGGTGGCGAGATCGTCGTCTACGGCCCGACCGGCAGCGGGAACGGTGCGCTGGATTCCAACGGCGGCATCACGATCTCCGGGGGAACACTGCTCGCCCTGGGCAGCGCCGGAATGGCGGAGACCCCCGAGGCCGATTCGCCGCAGGCCTGGGTCGCCGCGTCGCTGTCCGGCTCCGCGGGTGATGTGGTGACGGTCACCGACGCGTCGGGCACCGTGATCGCGACGACCACGGCGGCGAAGCAGTACGCGACGGTGGTGGCGTCGTCGGGTGCCGTGACGTCGGGCACCTACACGTTCACGAGCTCGTCGGGCTCCAGCGTCACGGCCGAGACCGGCACCGCCTTCGCTGGTGGCATGGGCGGAGGCCCGCGCCACTGAGCCCGCGCCGCGGAGGCCCGCGCCGCTGACCCGCGAGACTTCCGTCTGTGGGCGAGAATCCATGCGTTGCGAGGATTCTCGCCCACATTCGGAAGTCTCGCGGGGGATGTGTTGGGTGCACGGACCCCCGGCGACAGTTACGCAGACGGGGTCAGGGCTGGATTTCGCGGCCGGCTGCTCGGTGCGAGGTCAGTGCCGGAACGAAAAAGCGCCGTCAGCGAAGAGCCGCTGGCCCGACACCCACCGACCCTCGGGCGACAGCAGGAACGAAGCGACGGCGGCGATGTCACGGGGTGTGCCGAGCCGGCCCATTGGGGTCTCCGCGGCGAGCAGTTCGCGGGTCGCGTCGTCCATCCATCCGGTGTCGATCGGTCCCGGGTTCAGCACGTTCGCGGAGATCCCGCGCGGACCGAGCTCTCGCGCGGCGGAGCGGACGAGCCGATCCAGCGCTCCCTTCGAGGCGCCGTACGGCAGATTTCCGGTGGTGTGGTCGCTGGTGAGCGCGAGGATCGCCCCACCCTCCGTGGGTGCCTGCCGTGCGAACGCGGCGATGAGCAGCAGCGAGGCGCGGGCGTTGATCGCGACGTGCCGATCGAAGCTCTCCGCGGTGGTGTCCAGGAGCCCGCTCTCCACGTCGTGGGCATGCGAGAGGACGAGAGCGGTGATCGGTCCGTGTGCGGCCGACACCTCCGCGATGAGCACGTCCGGTGCCGCCGGATCGGCGAGGTCACAGGGATGATCCGCATCGCGCAGGTCGGTGGTGACCACGCGCCAGCCGTCGGCGCGCAGGCGCGGAACGATGCCGGCGGCGATGCTGTTGGCGCGGGCGGCACCCGTGATGAGTGCGAGGGGTGAGTGAGTCATATCGTCTCCGGGTCAGGGGATCGTCAGGGGTTCTCGGGGGTCCCGTACATCGGAAGATGTACGTCCGAAGTCCGTCTCTCGGGCGATGCGCCGAGGTCGCGGGTTTTCTAGCGTTGAGGCATGAACATCACGAGGGAGCCCGCTGGCCGCCGCACCCGTCCCGCTCGGTCGAGCGCGCCGATCCGTACCGCCGAGGTGATGATGTCGCTGCTGATCGGTATGCTCGCCGGCTGGGGCGTGGCCCTCGCGCTTCCGCGAGAGCCGATCTCTGCCGTCGTCGGCATCCCCGTCGCAATCGTGTTGGCTCTGATCGCGGACGTTGTGATTTCGCGGGTTCGTCGCAATTACCTCGCCAACGACTGACGCCGGTTCGGGCGCGTCGCGCGGTTGATCGCGAGCCCGCTCCAGCAACTGGTCGCGGTTCCGCGAACCGTCGTGCTTCGCGGCCGTCGACTCCCGCGGCCGCCGGCTCCCGCGAGACAACGCGACCACACATCATCGTGCGTCCCACGCCACCACATCACCCGCGAGAATTCCGTGTGTGGGCGAGAATCGCCGCGTTGCGCGGATTGTCGCCCACAGACGGAAGTCTCACGGGTCATGGGTCAGGTGAGTTCGTCGATGCGGCCGGCATCGTCGATCCGGAGGGTGCGGTCGATGCCCAGACCGTCCAGAAAAGCCTGGTCGTGGCTGGTCACCAGGATGGCCCCGCGATAGCCCGACAACGCCGCGACGAACTGCTCCACGGTATCGATGTCGAGGTTGTTGGTCGGCTCGTCGAGCACCAGCAGCTGCGCCGGGGGCTCCGTCAGCAGCAGCTGGGCGAGGGCGACCCGGAAGCGCTCGCCCCCGGAGAGCGTTCCGACCGGACGCTCGGCCGTGGTGCCTCGGATCAGGAACCGCGCCAGACGGTTGCGCAGCTCCCGATCGGGCACGTGCGGCGCGGCGGCCCCGACGTTCTGCGTGGCTGAGCGAGAGTCATCCAGGCCATCGAGGCGCTGGGAGAGCAGACCGATCCGATCGGTGTGCGCCTCAGCGCTCAGGTGCGGGAGCCAGTGCGCCGGTTCCCCGGTCACCAGAGAACGCAGCAGCGTGGTCTTGCCGACCCCGTTCGCGCCCACCAGCGCCGTGCGCTCCGGACCCTGCAGGATCCACTCGCGCTCACCATCGGTGAGCGTGGCGATGCGGCGACCGGCCGCGACATCCGGGTCGGGCAGATCGATGCGGATGGTGTCGTCGTCGCGAATGCGTCGCTCTGCGACCTCGTGCGCGGCGCGCGCGGTGTCCTCCTTCTCCCGCATCTCGGTGCGGAGGTTTCCCGCCGAGACCTGCGCGGCCATACGACGTCCGTGCGCCACGATCCGCGGCACGCGCTTCTCCCGCTCGGCCTTCTTCGCCATCTTCGACCGGGTGGCCAGCTTCAGATCGGCCTCGATGCGCTCGCGCTTCTCGCGTCGTACGACGCCCGCGGCGGTGCGCTCCGCTGCCTTCGCCGCCTCCTGCTCCGTCTCCAACCAGGCCCGCCACTCGGTGTACGGACCACCAAACACCGACAGCTCGCCGTCGTACAGCTCGGCGGTGTCGTCCATGAGATCCAGCAGCTCGGTGTCGTGACTGACCACGATGAGGGTGCCCGGCCAACTCGCAACGAGAGACCCCAGCCGTGTCCGGGCCTCGCGATCGAGGTTGTTGGTCGGTTCGTCCAGCAGCGTGATATCCGGGCGACGCAGTCGCAGGCCGGAGATCGCGGCGAGTATCGACTGACCGCCCGACAGGGTGCCGACGGTGCGGTCCAGAGCATCGGCGGGAAGACCCGCCTCGGCGAGCGCGGTCATCGCCCGCGCCTCGATGTCCCAGTCCGTTCCGATCGTGTCGAAGTGCTCGGGCGCGACATCGCCGGACTCGACGGCGCGCACCGCGGCAAGCGTGTCGGCGACACCGAGGAGCTCGGCGACGGGACGATCCACCTCCCGAGTGAGGCGCTGGTCGAGCGTTGCGACCGTGCCTCGCGCCTCGACGCGGCCGCGCGTGGGCGTCAGGTCGCCGGCGATGAGCTTGAGCAGTGTGGATTTGCCGGAGCCGTTGCGGCCCACGAGTCCGGTGCGGGCGGTGGAGATCGCACCGGAGACGGCGGCAAGCGCGATGGTGCCGTCCGGCCAGGTGTAGGAAAGGTCGTCCAAGACGACGGATGGGGTAAATGGCATGAGATGAACCTCCCGGTCAGTTGAGAAGCGCTGACACGGGAACCCAGCGGAACCGCCATCGAGAGAGTCAAGGGCGTGCGCGGGTGCGACGTTCAGCGCGAGGGGTGCGCTGAACGTCGGCCGACAAGCCGTGGAAGAACGGCGTCTCCGGAAAGTGGAGCGGTGGTCGACGAATCAGCGCGCTTACAGCGCGGAAGCGTCGGAAACAATCACCGCTTGATCCTCACGTCGGGGACAGGACGTCGTCCACGATACCGGACGTGCGCCGATCTCGCATCCCGGGCGTGTTGTGACCTACGCGTGCTTGGCGAGGAAGTGGCGGAGATCGTCCAGCTCCTCGCCACTGACCGCATGGCCGAGTCCTGGGTACACGCGCCCGGTCAGGGCACTGTGTGTGGGAAGCCAGCCGGCCGTGAAGTCGACCGCAGCGCGGGGGATCACCTCGTCTTCGCTGCCGCGGCCCCAGAACACCGGCACACGCAGATCGGTCAGCCGGGCGTCCTCCACGCGCTCCTCGGCGGCGGCGTATCCCGAGAGGTTCGCGGCGAATCGCACGCGTTCGGGCGCGATCCGCAATGTCTGCAGGGCCACCGCCGCACCCTGTGAGAAGCCGATCAGGCCGACACGCTCCAGGCCACGCCCATCGAGCCAGGCGATGAGCGCACGAGCGGCGCGCGTGATACCCGCGGCGTCGCGCGTGCCCGGCTCGTCGATGTCATACCAGGAGTGCCCGGACATCGGCCAGCGTGGGGGCAGCGGTGCACGCACCGCGGCGTAGGTCGCATCCTCCATGAGGTACGACACCAGCCCGAAGAGGTCGTTCTCATCCGATCCGTAGCCGTGCAGCAGCACCGTCACCGGTGCTTCGTCCGCTGTCCGAGACCAGCGCACTGCCGCATCGTCGAGCATCAGTTCCTCACTCATGCGCTCATCCTCCCAGAGGCCTCAGACACCTGCGCGACCGAGGCGTCGGGTATACAGGAAGCATGACCGTACGCACGCCTGATCCCGATCCCGCCGACGACGGCCGCGATCCCCTCGAGGGCCTCACCGGCATGGGCCATGAGCTGCGGCTGCCGGGGTCGAACCCAGGCTGGCTGAGCGACGTCGAGCTTCTGGAGGCGCGACGGCACCTGCCGATCCTCTATGTGGAGGCGGTACCGGTGCGCACCGACGGGACGGGTGCGGTGACCGACGTCGGGATCCTGTTGCGGGCGACCCCCGTGGGTGAGATCACCCGCACGATCGTGTCAGGTCGCGTGCGCTACGGCGAGACGGTGCGCGACGCCCTGTTCCGCCACCTCGAGAATGATCTGGGTCCGATGGCGTTCCCGATGCTTCCGCCGCAGCCGACGCCGTTCACCGTGGCCGAGTACTTCCCGATTCCCGGGCTGAGCGCCTTCCACGACGATCGTCAGCACGCGGTTTCATTGGCCTTCGTGGTACCCGTCACCGGCACGTGCGAGCCGCGTCAGGATGCGCTGGAGGTCACCTGGCTCACGCCGGAAGAGGCCCAGAGCGCGGAGCTGTCGGCGGAGATGGAGGGCGGCCGGGGCACACTGGTGCGCCAGGCGCTCGCCTCGGTGGGCGCCCTGCGCTGATGCCCCTCGGGCGGCAGCGAGGACGACAAAAGCAATAGGCCGGCGCGGCAGGCCCCGTAGCCGGAACAAGGCAACGACTATCTGGACCACGCCACCGGGGCGGATCAACGAAGACCACTGCGACACGTGAGCAGGCAACGCTGAAGTGTCCGAGAACGGTGTCGTCCTCGGACGTGGCTGGCGATTCAGCGCGCGGCGGTCTCCGCGGTGAGCAGTTCCACCAGGGAGTCGACGTCGGACTCGGCGGTGTCGAAGCTGCACACCCACCGAACTTCGCGGCGTGCCTCGTCCCAGTCGTAGAACCGGAACGTCTCGCGGAGTCGATCGGCGACGCCGGCCGGCAGCGTGAGGAACAGTCCGTTGGCCTGCGTCGGCTGCGTGAACTCCACGCCCGTGATCTCTCCGGCGGCGATGCGAGCGTCGACGGCCGTGCGCAGACGAGCCGCCATGGCGTTCGAGTGGCGGGCGTTGCGGAGATACAGATCGCCCTCGTAGAGCGCGATCAGCTGCGCGGACACGAAGCGCATCTTCGACGCGAGCTGCATGTTGGTCTTGCGGAGGTAGGTCAGGCCCTGCGATGCCTCGGGGTTCAGCACGACGATGGCCTCGGCGACCATCGCGCCGTTCTTCGTGCCGCCCACGCTCAGCACGTCCACGCCGGCGTCACGCGTGAACGCGCGCAGCGGCAGGTCCAGGGCGGCGGCGGCGTTGGCGATGCGTGAGCCGTCCATGTGCAGGCGCATGCCGAGGGAGTGGACGTGATCGGCGATGGCGCGGATCTCGTCGACGGTGTAGAGCGTGCCGAGTTCGGTGGACTGGGTGAGGGAGACCACCAGCGGCTGGGCGCGGTGCTCGTCGCCCCACCCGCGGGCCTCGATGTCGATCAGTTCGGGCGTCAGCTTGCCGTTGTCGGTGGGCACGGTCCAGAGCTTGATGCCGCCGACCTTCTCCGGCGCGCCGCCCTCGTCCACGTTGATGTGGGCACTCTGTGCGCACACGACAGCGCCCCAGCGGGGGAGCATCGACTGCAGTCCCACCACATTTGCGCCGGTGCCGTTGAACACGGGGAAGGTCTCCACACCGTCACCGAAATGTCCGCGGAAGACCTCGCCCAGTCGGGTGCTGTAGACGTCTTCGCCGTAGGCCACCTGGTGGCCGTCGTTGGCGGCCGAGATCGCGGTCAGCACCTCGGGGTGGATGCCGGAGTAGTTGTCGGAGGCGAAGCCGCGGAGGCTGACGTCGTGGATCGTGGTCACCTCCCCAGCCTAGAACCTCGTCCCGCCTGCGAGCGCTCGGCCGCACGGGGTCGTATGCTCCCGACATGAAGACGACGACGTTCACGACCGAGCTGTATTCCGCCGACGGTCGTAACACCGGAATCCGCGTCTCGCCGGAGGTCCTCGAAGAGTGGGGCGTGGGTCAGCGGGTCCCGGTGCTGGTGGACGTCAATGGATTCGTGTATCGCTCCACGATCACGCCGATGCGCGGCCAGCTGCTCATCCCGTTCTCCTCCGACAAGCGTGCGGAGACCGGTCTCGGTGCGGGCGATGCGATCACCGTCACCCTGACCCATGACGCCGAGGAGCGCTCGGTCGAGGTGCCCGACGACCTTGCGGGCGCTCTGGAGGCGGCGGGACTTCGACCGGCCTTCGAAGCCCTCGCGTTCAGCCACCGCAAGGAGCACGTTCGCGCGGTCACCGACGCGAAGAAGGCGGAGACGCGCCAACGACGCATCGAGGCGATCATCGCGAAGCTCAGCGGCTGACCCATGTCCGACGACGATCGCCGCACGCCGGTGGACCCGCCGCGGATGCACGCGGATCAACTGGTGATCGAGCCCGACCAGGTGGAGCGGCTCGTCGCGGCGGCGCGGCCCGCGTGGGCGGGCCGGCCCGTAGCCGCGATCCGTTCCCAGGGCACGGTCAATGCCATCTTCCGCGTGGGGCGCTCCGTGACCGCGCGCTTCGCGCTGCAGCCGAACGAACCGGTGGCGCATCGCACGGCACTGGAACGCGAAGCGCATCGTTCAGCCCGGTTTCTGCAGGTGTGCCCGGTGGCAGCACCCGAGCCGCTGCTGATCGGCGAGGCGGGAGAGGGGTATCCGCTGGCGTGGACCGCGCAGAGCTGGGTGGATGGCGACGTGGTCGATCCGCGCGCGTTCGCGGCCTCGCGTGACCTGGCGGACGATCTCATCGACCTGCTGGCGACACTGCGCGAGGTGGACGTCGCCGGCGAGGCGTTCCGGGGCTACGGGCGTGGCGACGAGCTCGCACCCTTCGACGATTGGGTTCAGGAATGCCTGCGGCGCAGCGTCGGAATCATCGATACCGCCGCGGTTGAGCACCTGTGGTCCCGGCTCGGGGAGTTTCCCGCACCCGCCGGTCGGAGCCTCAGCCACACGGATCTGGTGCCGGGCAACGTGCTCGTGCGCGACGGTCGGCTGGTGGGACTGCTGGACACGGGCGACGCGTCGGCTGCCGATCCGGCACTGGACCTGGTCATCGCCTGGCACCTGTTCGGCCCGGAGATGCGCGAGCGGGTGCGGCTCGGCCTGGAGTCGTCGGACGAGGAGTGGGCGCGCGGTGCCGGGTGGGCCCTCGTGCAGGCGATCGGGCTGGTCTGGTACTACGAGACGAGCAACCCGGTGATGGCGGCGCTCGGCCGATCGACGCTCGCTCGACTCGCCCCCTCGGAGGTGTGAGTCAGGCGATCGGAGTGGTCGTGTCTGTCGCCTCACGCAGCGGGCCGCGCATCAGGTTCCAGTACCGCACGGGCATCGCGCGAGTGATCCAGTCCACCAGGTAGGCCTTGCGGCCGATCAACGTGCGCGCGCGTCGCTCGATCGTGGCGCGGATGATGATCTCCGCGGCCTCCTCGGGTTCCGTCTCGTACATGTGCGCCTGCGCCTCAGCGGCCCGCGCGGCGATGGCCGGATCGATCGCGGCCGCGTAACGACCGTGCAGGATGATCCCCGTCTTCACTCCGGCGGGATAGATCGCGCCCACCGTGACCGTGGAACCCTCCAGCTCGTGCCGCAGTGCCTCCGTGAAACCGCGCACCGCGTACTTGCTCATCGCGTAGGGGATGCGACCGGCGGGAGCGCCGAGTGCGTAGATCGAGGCGAGGTGCGTGATGTGCGCGGCAGGGGATCGGCGCAGTGCGGGTAGGAGCGCTTTGGTGATCGAAACCGTGCCCCAGAGGTTCACGTCCATGAGCCAGCGCATCTCCGCCATCGTGAGCTGGTCGAGGTTTCCGAGCATCGATGATCCGGCGCAGGTGATGAGCGACTGCACGCCCCCATGTGCGCGCTCGATCTCGGCGGCTGCCTCCGCCACGGCGTCGTCGTCGATGAGGTCCACGGTGTGCGTGGTGACCATGCCCTCGGGCAGGTCGGAGGCGAGACGGGCGAGTCCGTCGGCATCGCGATCGATCAGGGCGAGCCGAGCACCGCGAGCCGCGAGCCCGCGGGCCACCTGCGCACCCATGCCGCTTGCGGCTCCCGTGATGACCGTCACGTTCCCGGTCACGTCGAGTTTCGCCATGCTGACCTCCGTCGTCTGTCCGCGCGCCGATGCCGGACCTCTCGATTCTGCCGCGCGGGCCCTGCGGCACTGCGGAGCCGGTGCATCGAAAGCGGGCGTGTCGGGCCGGGGCGGCTACGCTGAGATGACCGGCGTCGTGCGGCCCGGGCTGCGACGATGCAGAAACGTGGACGACAGGGGAGGCCCGGTGGGAGCGAAGCTCAATGAAGCGATCGCCGAGGGCATGTCCATTGCACTGGCCGCCGGTCGGCTGTCGCTGAAGAACCAGATCCTGGTGGACACGATCGCGGGCGACGCGGCATTCGAGACCGATCGCTTCATGCAGGTCGCGCGCCAGATCCTGGGCGATCTGGCTGACGAGTCTTCGGACGCCGCAAACCGACTGAAGCGGCAGGGCCGCAAAGCCTGGGGCAAGTACTCGCTGTCTGACGGCACCCACGACTACCGCGACCGAGATGTCAAGAACCTGCGCCGTCGCCGTAAGCAGTCCGCGGGCGTCGCGGTGCGCCTGCGCCAGCTCGCCGCCGATGACGAACAGGTTCGTGAGCTGGTGGAGGACGCGCGCGAGGCAGCGTGGGGCGATGTCTCGTCCAACCTCGATCGACGTCTGCGCGCCGAGAGCATGCGCCCGGATGCCGACCCCGACTACGGCAAGATGCGCGACGCGAGGATGCAGGCACTGCGCCTCGTGGATCTGCAGGCCCTGGAGTCGCAGGTGCGCGCTCGCAAGAAAGCGGAGAAGGTGGAGGAAGCGGAGAAGGCCGAGAAGGCCGATCGGAAGGCTGCCAAGGGGAAGTCCTGATCCGCTGAGAGAACATCGACCCGACGCGCCCGGGCAGAACGTGCGGATTCGCGCTCCGTGACGGAGTGCGTTAGGCTGTTCTACGGCCGCCGCACGAGAGTGCAGAAGCCGAAAATGCGCCCGTAGCTCAATGGATAGAGCATCTGACTACGGATCAGAAGGTTAGGGGTTCGAGTCCCTTCGGGCGCACACTGTGTTGAGACAGTAGACGCAAGCCCCGGTGAAAACCGGGGCTTGCGTCGTTTCCGCCGTGGGTGGTCGCGGAGCGACGGATGACCTCGCCGTCGTGCGGTCTCACTTGCTGCTGTTTCGATCGGCGCCCACTGCTTCTTCTGAGGCCAGTGCGACCACCGCTCTCAGAAGATGTTGCTTTGCACCGCGGTGTTTGCACCTTCTGAGACCGCCGACGTGGGAGCGGGGTGTGCGGCTGACGCGCCTGTCGGGACCATCTTCACGAACGGTGGGCTCGCGTAGCGGCAGATTCGCGGCGACCGCCGTCACCCTCGAAAGCGATCGAGCCACTCGCGCATGAGAGCCGATTCGGCGGGGGAGAACCCCGGGCCGGGTTCGTCGAGGGCCGCGGTCAGCATGGTGGCTGCGGCCGATCGGCGATCCGCGCCGGCGTCGACATCCTCCTCGATCAGGATCGCCCGGAGCACGGCTTCGCGCACCTCGGCGGAGGCATCCGCGTGACCGAGGGTCTCCGGTCGCAGCAGCAGGGTGAGAGCGACGCCGCTGTTCGCGCTCATCACGATTCGGGCTGCGGCGTCCGGGGCCATGACGAGGCGGCCGGATGCCGCCACGCGCCGCAGCACATCGGTGAGGAGTCGCATCGCTTCATGGGCCGCCGCGACGCGTGAGCCCAGGGGCGAGGCGAACACCAGACAATAGGCGTGCGGGTTCTGGAGCGCGAACGCGGTGTGAGCATCCCAGCCAGCACGCACGTCCGCGATCGGATCCGCGGAGGCCTCGACCCGTCGCTTCCCGGCGAGATACGACTCCCATGCCGCGTCGGCGACTGCGGCCAGCAGACCGTCCTTGTCACCGAACAGCCGGTACAGCACGGGCTGCGTGACGCCGGCGGCCTCGCAGACGGCGCGCGTCGAGATGTCGCCGTCAGCGGAGTCGGCGAGCAGCGCCGAGGCGCGCGCGATGATCAGCGATCTCGTGTCCACATATCGATGGTATCCGCGGGCGCGGAGATCGAAAACGCCGCCCGGAGTGACCTCCGAGCGGCGTTTTCCAACTTCACGCGTCAGGCGTTGCGGTGGGCGTGGTAGTAAGCCAGCAGCGCCTGCGTCGACGCGTCCTGCGCTGCGATGGCGTCGGCGTCGCCCTCGATCGCGGGTGCGATCTGCAGCGCGAGCTGCTTGCCGAGCTCCACACCCCACTGGTCGAAGGAGTTGATGCCCCAGATCGTGCCCTCGGTGAACGTGATGTGCTCGTACAGCGCGATCAGCTGACCGAGCACCGCGGGCGTGAGCGCAGGAGCGATGATCGAGGTGGTCGGCCGGTTTCCCGCGAACGTGCGCGCGGCGATGAGGGCACCGGTGGTGCCCTCAGCCTCGACCTCCTCGGCCGTCTTGCCGAAGGCCAGCGCCTTGGTCTGGGCCAGGAAGTTGGCGAGGAACAGACCGTGCACGTCGCGACCATCGTCCTGCAGCGGATAGCCGGGGTTCGCAACCGCGATGAAGTCGGCCGGGATCAGGCGGGTGCCCTGGTGGATCAGCTGGTAGAACGCATGCTGACCGTTGGTGCCGGGCTCACCCCAGAAGACCTCGCCGGTGGCGGTCGTGACGGGCGAGCCGTCCCAGCGCACGGACTTGCCGTTGGATTCCATCGTGAGCTGCTGCAGGTACGCGGGGAAGCGGTGCAGCAGCTGCGCGTACGGCAGCACAGCGTGTGTCTGCGCGTCGAGGAAGTTGGTGTACCAGACGTTGAGCAGCCCCATCAGGACCGGCACGTTGCGCTCGATCGGCGTGGTGCGCACGTGCTCGTCCACCGCGTGGAATCCGGCGAGGAGGTCGGCGAACGCGTCGGGGCCGAGAGCGATGTTCAGCGACAGGCCGATCGCCGAGTCGACCGAGTAGCGACCGCCCACCCAGTCCCAGAATCCGAACGCGTTGGCCGGGTCGATGCCGAACGCGGCCACCTTGTCCAGCGCAGTGGAGACAGCGACGAAATGGTGCGCCACGGCGTCCTGCTTCGCGGCATCGGAGTCGTCGATCGCGCCCGTCGCTCCGAGCTTCTCCCACAGCCAGTCACGTGCGAGGCGGGCGTTGGTGAGCGTCTCCAGCGTGGTGAACGTCTTCGACGCCACGATGAACAGCGTGGTCTCGGGGTCGAGATCCGCCGTCTTCAGCGCGATGTCGGTGGGGTCGATGTTCGACACGAACTTCGCCTGGATGCCGGCAGTGGCATACGGCTGCAGCGCCTCGTAGACCATGACGGGTCCGAGGTCAGAGCCTCCGATGCCGATGTTGACCACGTGGGTCACCTTCTTGCCCGTGATGCCGGTCCACTCACCCGAGCGAACACGATCGGCGAACGCGCGCATCGCGTCGAGCACGGCGTGCACATCGGTGTCGACGTCCTGGCCGTCGACCGTCAGAGCTGGTGTCGCACCGGCGGGACGACGCAGTGCCGTGTGCAGGACCGCGCGGTCTTCGGTGGTGTTGATGTGGGTGCCCTCGAGCATCGCGGCGAAGCGGGAGGCGACCCCCGTCTCCTCGGCGAGCTTCACGAGAGAGGCGAGGATCTCGTCGGTGACGAGGTTCTTCGACAGGTCGACGTGCAGATCGGCGAGCTCGAAGCTCAGCCGCTCCACGCGTCCCGGATCCTGCGCGAACCAGGTGCGCAGATCGGGGGCGAATCCGTCGCGCGCGGCGGAGAGCTCGGCCCAGGCAGAGGTGGCGGTTGCATCGATGGGAGTGGTCACGCCCTCCACGGTAGTGCCGTCTGCGCAGATCCGGGCGTGGTGTGTCCGATGCCTCGCCTGCGCTGCGGGATTACGCTGGGGTGGTGAGCGCTTACGTGTCCGCATTTGATCTGTTCTCCATCGGTGTAGGACCCTCCAGCTCCCACACCGTCGGACCCATGCGCGCGGGCGTCGACTTCGCCCGACGACTGGCCGCATCCGACTCCCTGCCGCGAACCGCGCGCGTGACCTGTTCGCTGTATGGCTCGCTCGGGGCCACCGGCCTCGGCCATGGGACGCCCGACGCTGTGGTGGCGGGACTTCGAGGCCAGGAGCCGGAGACGGTGGACCCGGCAGAGGTTCGCGAAGCGTGGTCGCACTATCCGGAGGGCGAGCCGCTCGTGCTCGCCGGCGTTCATCCGGTGCCGTTCCGCAAGGACGACATCACCTTCGAGGCCCGCACCCGCTTGCCCGGCCATCCCAACGCGATGACACTGCGCGCGTTCGACGAGGCCGGCAGCATCCTCACTCAAGAGACGTACTACTCGGTGGGCGGCGGATTCATCCGTCGCGACGGAGAGAGCACGGAGGTGGCTTCGACCGCCTTCCCCTTCGCCTACTCCGATGCCGCCACGCTCCTGGAGCTGTGCGACGAGCACGGGCTCACCATCGCCGAACTCGCCCGCCTCAACGAGGA
Organism: Microbacterium sp. ZW T5_56; assembly: GCF_044987425.1. Classification (NCBI taxonomy): domain Bacteria; kingdom Bacillati; phylum Actinomycetota; class Actinomycetes; order Micrococcales; family Microbacteriaceae; genus Microbacterium; species Microbacterium sp. ZW T5_56. The sequence continues at coordinate 16,801 of NZ_JBJDRI010000028.1, forward strand.
ATCGCTCCATGGCGAGGCGGAGGTTGCGGCCGGCCTCGACGCCATCTGGGACGCGATGAGCTCCTGCGTGAACGTGGGACTGCACACCGGCGGGGTGCTCCCCGGCATCCTCGGAGTCAAGCGCCGCGCCTCAACAATTCGCGAACAGCTGGAGAACGTGGAATCCGATGGTCATCGGGAGCTGCCGGGGGAGTGGCTCGGGGCATTCGCGCTCGCGGTCAACGAGGAGAACGCGGCCGGCGGTCGGGTCGTCACGGCGCCGACGAACGGTGCCGCCGGAATCCTGCCCGCGGTCGCGATGTACTGGTGGCGGTTCCTGGCCGATTCCGGTCTCGGACGCGGCAACGCGGTCACGCCCTACGGAGAGCTGGTGGGCAGCGCACTTCTCGGTTTCGGCGGCGAGCCGACCGATGTGCCCGACGGTGATGACGACGCGATCGCGGAGGCCAACCGCCGCCGTGGGATCCGTCGCTTCCTGCTCACGGCCACCGCTCTGGGTTCGCTGTTCAAGGCGAACGCGTCCATCTCCGGTGCCGAAGGCGGCTGTCAGGCCGAGGTCGGATCCGCATGCGCCATGGCTGCGGGCGGCCTCACCGCGGTGATGGGCGGCACCAACCGGCAGATCGAGAACGCCGCTGAGATCGCGATGGAGCACCACCTGGGACTCACGTGCGACCCGGTGGGCGGACTGGTGCAGATCCCCTGCATCGAGCGCAACGCGATTGCGGCCTCCACCGCGGTGACGGCTGCGCGGCTCGCGCTGCGCGGCGACGGCAACCACTTCGTCTCGCTGGACATGGTGGTCGAGACGATGCGTCAGACCGGCATCGACATGTCCACGAAGTACAAGGAGACCAGCGAGGGCGGCCTCGCGGTCAACGTCATCGAGTGCTGAGCCTGCGCTGAATCGAGGAGATTTCGTCCACGGCGTGCCGGATTCCGTGTTCTGATCCTCGTTCTGCGGATATCTCCTCGCTTCGGAACGGTTGGCACGGGTGGAGCCCCCTGTCGCACCGCTGCACCCGGGTCCATAATTCATGCCATGAACAGCATGGATGCCGTCGTGGTCGACGGGCTGCGGGTGCGGCGTGGCCGCCACGAGGTGTTCGACACGCTGTCCCTTCGCATCGCGCGGGGGCGGATTACCGGCCTCCTCGGCCCGTCGGGGTGCGGCAAGACCACCCTGATGCGGGCGATCGTCGGGGTGCAGCGAATTCAGGGCGGCAGCGTTCGCGTGCTCGGAGCGACCGCTGGCTCCGCAGCCCTGCGGCGTCGCGTGGCATACGGCACGCAGGGGTCCGCGGTGTACGCCGATCTGACCGTGCGGCAAAACCTCACGTACTTCGCGCGCGTGCTGGGTATCGGGCGCGACCAGGTGGATCTGGTCATCGACCAGGTTGGCCTGGCGTCGCACGCGTCACGCGCGGTCGCCGCGCTCAGTGGTGGGCAGGCGAATCGGGTCTCACTCGGTGTCGCGCTGCTGGGAAGTCCCGAGCTCATCGTGCTCGACGAGCCGACGGTCGGACTGGATCCGGTGCTGCGCTCCGAGCTGTGGGACCTGTTCCGCTCCGTCGCGGAGCGCGGAACCACGTTTGTCGTGTCGAGCCACGTGATGGATGAGGCGCTGCGCTGCGATCGGCTGCTGCTCATTCGCGATGGGCGGCTCGTGGCCGACACGACCCCCGCGGAGCTGCTGGCCGACACCGGCCGGAGCGATCCCGAGCAGGCGTTCCTCGAGCTCATCGCGCGAGACTCCGTCGCCCATCCGCACCTGCGCCGCGATCGGAGGGAGGCGTCATGAACCCGCGCCGGATGTTCGCGACCGCGGGGCGGGTGCTCACGCAGCTGCGTCATGATCCGCGCTCCATCGCGCTGATGGTGGTGGCGCCCAGCCTGCTGGTCGGCCTCTTCGCGTGGCTCTTCACCGACAAGACCGGCGTGTTCGACGCGTTCGGCGGCGCGATCCTCGCCCTGTTCCCCTTCATCGTGATGTTCCTGGTGAGCTCGATCACCACCCTGCGGGAGCGCCGTTCGGGCACCCTGGAGCGTCTGATGACCACACCGCTCGGCCGTGCGGATTTCGTGCTGGGCTACGCCCTCGCCTTCGGACTCCTGGCCGTGGTGCAGGCGGTGGTCACCGTGACGTTCGCCGTGTACGTCTGCGGTCTCACACTGTCCGGCGAGCTCTGGCAGCTCGGGCTCGTGGCGGTGATCGACGCACTGCTTGGCACCTCGCTCGGACTGTTGGCCAGCGCCTTCGCGCAGTCCGAGTTCCAGGCGGTGCAGTTCATGCCCGTTCTGGTGTTCCCGCAGATCATCCTCGGCGGCCTGTTCATGCCGCGTGATCAGATGCCGGATGTGCTGTACGCGATCTCCGAGTGGCTCCCGCTGAGCCACGCCATCGATGCCGTGCAGGCGGTGACCGCAGGAGATGACGGCTGGGACCTCTGGCGTCCGGTGCTCATCGTGGCCGCGTTCGCCGTGGTGTTCCTCGTGCTCGCACCGCTCACGCTCCGCCGCCGCACGCCGTAGCGCGCTCACGCACGTCGTCGCCGCGAGACACCCAGGCAAGTCCGAGAAACCCTGCGTTGCGGGGTTTCTCGGACTTGCCTGGGTTTCTCGGACGCGATGACGCCGGACACGACGCAGCGCCCGCCCCGGACCGGGACGGGCGCTGCGGGGGTGGACTCAGTTGTCGGCTGCAGCCTTCGCCGCGTTGATCGCTGCCTCAGCGGCGCCGCCGAGCTTCTCGGCTGGCGGAGTCGCGGCTGCGCGCGCCACACCTTCACCGATGCCTCGACCCACGGCCTGGCCCTGGATGATGCCGGCGAGATCGAGACCGGTGGCGGCGCTGACGCTGTCGAACACGCTGCGCAGCGCGGTGGCGGTGTCTGCCCCCACCAGTCGCGACGCGCCCTCTTCGCTGGAGCCGCCGACGATCGACACGTTGCCGATCGTCGCGTAGCCCTTGGCGAACTCCGCCATGATCGACGGCAGCACCTCGAGCACCCGCTGCGACATGAACGCATCCTGGTTGGACGCGATGGCCTCGGCCTCGGCCTCGACGGCCGCGGCGCGCGCTTCACCCTCGATGCGGATGGCTTCTGCCTCGGCGGCCGCACGGAGGCGGCGAGCCGTTGCTTCTGCATCCGCCTGGGCGCGCAGGGCGTTGGCGGCACCCGTTGCCTGAGCTTCCGCTGCCGCTGCCTCACCGGCCGCACGAGCCTTATCGGCCTCGGCCTGCTGCTCCGCGATACGGGTGCGCGCCTCGGCCTGTTTGACCTGCTCGATCGCCGCGGCCTCGGCCGCCTTCTCGCGCGCGTACAAATCGGCCTGGGCGCGGGTCTCCGCCTCATACCTCTGCGCGTCGGCGACACGCTTGATGTCTGCATCGAGCTGAGCCTGCTTGTTCTCGGCCTGCTGCTGAAGAACGGCCTGCTCGGTCTGAGCACGGGCCAGTTGCTCGGCCTGCTCGGCGTGCGCACGAGCGCGACCGATCTCGGCCGACGCATTGGCGGTGTTCGTGTCGAGCGCGGTCTGCTCGATGAGGTTCGCCTCGTTGTTGGCGATGTTCTTCTGGTTGATGGCGCGGTCGGCGTTCGTCTGCGCGATCATCGCGGACTGGCGCTTGGCTTGGATCTCCGGAGCACCCAGGGACTGGATGTAGCCGACCTTGTCGGTGATGCCCTTGATCTGGAAGGAGTCCAGGATCAGACCCTGCTCCGCGAGCTCCTGCGAGACCTCGATGGCGATCTGATCGGAGAACTTCTTGCGCTCACGCATGAGCTCCACGACGGAGAGCGTTGCCACGATCCCGCGCAGCGCACCTTCCAGCTGCTCGGTGGTGAACTGCTCGATGGCCTTGTCCTGCGAGGCGAAGCGCTCGGCTGCGCGGCGCACGAAGAGCGGGTCGGAGCCGATCTTCACGATGGCGACGCCGTCGACGTTCAGCGTGACGTTGTCCAGCGACTGCGCCTCGGCGTTGAGGAGCACCTGACGCGAGCGCAGCGAGATGATCTCGTGCCGCTGAGTGATCGGGTTGACGAGAGCCTTGCCGTTCACGATCACGGTGACCGGCGACTCCTCGATCTGTGACTGTGGGAGCACCTGTCCATCCGTCCCGCGCGTGGCGACGGTGACCTGCACCTTCTGTTTGCGTCCCGAGATGACCAGCGCTTCGTCGGCGCGGGCGACCTTGATCCAGCTGCGTGCGAGCAGCAGCACGATGAGACCGATCACGACCAGCGCGACGAAAGCCACACCGACCACGATCAGGATGCCGATTCCTGCGGCTACCTCCATGGGAACCTCCCCCTTCGTCCGGCCCTGTTGCCGATCCGTTACCTTCGACTATCCCAGATGGCACCGGCAGGGCCAAAGGAGGGTGCGTGCCAGGATGGTGCGCATGATCGAACGCGAGCTTCATCAGCGTGTGCCGCTCATCGGTGCCGACGGTGCGTTCAACCCGTCCGCGCACGGCTGGGCGCATCAGCCGATCGTCGACACGTCAGGCATCGACGGTCGGCGCTCGTGGGGTCGCAATAAGCGGTGGGAGTACTGGTGCATCACCACGCCCACGCACCTGCTCGCGCTGACCGTGTCATCGCTGGACTTCGCCGCCGTCCATGAGGTGTGGGTCTTCGATCGGGCCACCGGGGAGTCGATCGGACGCGGTGCCACTGGGATCGGGGCGCGCTCCGCCACCCTGCCCGCGAATCTCGAGGGCGGACCGGCTCGAGCCCGCGTCGGCGCGCTGTCGATCGACATCGAGGAGGTGACCGGCGGCACTCGTGTGCGCGCCGCGATTCCGGATGCGTCCTTCGATGTGATCGCGGAGCTGCCGGCGGGCCACGAGCGGCTCGCCGTCGTCGTGCCGTGGAGCCGGACGCGATTCCAGTACACCGTGAAGGATGTCGCGAGGCCGGCATCGGGAACGGTGACCGTGCGGGGGGCCGTGACCGACGTGCCGGCAGGAGAGTCGTGGGCGGTGCTGGATCACGGCCGTGGTCGCTGGCCGCATGACGTGCGCTGGAACTGGGGTGCGGGGTCTGGACGCCTGGACGACGGACGTGTCATCGGCATCCAGGTGGGTGGTCAGTGGACCGACGGCACCGGGTCGACGGAGAACTCGGTGCTGCTCGGAACCCGGCTGCACAAGATCAGCGAGCAGCTGGTGTGGGACTACGACACCGCCGATTACCTTCGTCCCTGGCAGATCAGCGGCGGCGGGTTCGACGCGGAGTTCGTGCCGTTTCACGACAAGCGCTCGCGGACGAACCTGGGTCTGCTGTCATCGTCGACCGATCAGTGCTTCGGGCACTGGAGCGGAACGTTCGACACCGGGGAGGAGACTGTGCGATTCGACGGTGTGCTGGGGTGGGCCGAGGACGTCCACAACCGCTGGTGACCGGATCAGTCTCCGGTGGCGGTCCGCAGCTTCGTGGTGAGCGCGAGCAGCACCTGCTGCTCCTCCGGCGTCAGCACCGACATGCGCTCGGCGATGGACGTCCCGTGGCGCGTGCCGAGGATGCGGAAGCGGCGCTCTCCCTCGGCCGTGGCCGTGATGAGCGAGCCGCGTCCATCGTCCGGATCGGTGCGCTTGGTGACCAGTCCGCGGGCAGCCATCCGATCGACCAGACGCGACACGCTGGGCTGTGAGATCAGGGATCGGGAGGTCACGTCGCGCAGGCGCGCGGTCATGTCGGCGGAGCGGACCACCGTGAGCAGCACGTCGTACTCCTGCTGCGAGAGCAGGCTGCCGTCGAAGTCGCGGCTGATCTCCTCGAACACGCGATGCTGCGCGCGAAAAAGGCTCTCCCATGCCTCCATCGCCAGCCTGCGGTTGTTCATGCGTCCAGGTTAGCGGGAGCTCGTGCCCAGACGGTGCGGCGGCAGGGCGTGACGTAGCCTGGCCGCATGCGAAACGTGCTCGTTCGGCCGTTGCTCCTGGTCCTCGTGATGCTCAGCGCGCTCGGAGTCGCCTCCCCCGCGACGGCCGCTCCCCTCGGCGTGGACGACTTCACCTTCAGCAGCATGTCCGCGGATATGACGCTCTCCCGTGACGACGACGGCGCCAGCGTGCTGCGCACCGTGGAGACCCTGGTGGCGCAGTTCCCGGAGATCGATCAGAACCACGGCATCCGCCGCATGATTCCGCTGGACTATCAGGGCGTGCCGACGAACATCGACGTCGAGTCCGTCACCGACGAGTCCGGTGCCGCGCGCTCGTACGAGACGGAGGAGACGGACGGATTCCTCGCCGTCACGATCGCAACAGACGACTACGTGCACGGCGCGCAGACCTACGTCATCACCTACACCTCGCACAACGTGGTGAAGTACTTCGCCGACACCGACGTGGACGAGTTCTACCGCGACATCAACGGCACCGGCTGGGCCCAGCCCTTCGGTTCGGTGACCGCGACACTGCGCATCGATCCGGAGATCGCTGATTCCCTCGCCGGCGATCTGGCCTGCTACCGCGGCGTGCAGGGATCCCGTGATCGCTGTGACATCTCCCGCGCGGCCGACGGGACGATCACGGCGTCCACTGGCGACCTCGGTGTCGGCGGCAACATGAGCATTGCCGTGGCGTTCGCGGCGGGCACCTTCACCCCCTACGACACGAGCTACTTCGCGACCCCCGCGGGCCCCCTCCAGGTGGGTCTGAGCGCCGGGGTGCTGGCGATGCTGGGCTGGGCGATCGGCCTCCGTCGCACCCGGCTGAAGGATCAGCCGGGATACCCGACGGTCATCCCGCAGTACACGCCGCCGCCGGGAGTTGACGCTCTCGGCGCCGCGGTGCTGTTGGGGAAGAAGGACAAGGGCACGGCCGCTGAAGTTCTGGAACAGGCCGTTCGCGGTTCGATCGTGATCCTCGACGGCGGGCGTCGGAGTCTGACGATCCGACTGGTGCGTCCGGATCTGGCCGGCGACGCCGACGGACGCGCTCTGTTGCGCGGCATCTTCGGTGACAATCCGCGGATCGGCGAGGAGTACACCTTCGGCAAGCAGGACCCTGCCCTGGCTCGATCGGTGACCGCGATTCTCAAGGCCGCCGATCGCGAGCAGGTTGCGCGCGGGTTACGGCGCGCGGTCCCCGGATGGGTGCGGGCGTTGCCGGTGCTCGTCACGATCGTGCTGGCGGCCGCGAGTTTCGTGGCATGCATCCTCATCGCCCGACACAGCGGGGGAGTGACCATCGGCAACGCCATCGCGGTGGCCTCGGGCATCATCGTGGTGATGATCGGTGTGCTGGTGGCCAAGCGTCCGCTGTCGTCGCCCGGCGCGGAGCTGCGCGACCACCTCGCCGGGCTCAAGGAGTTCATCGAGTGGGCCGAGGCGGATCGCATCCGGATGCTGCAGTCTCCGCACGGAGCGGAGCGGGTCGCGCTGGTCGATGTCCGCGACCCGCGCCAGGTGCTGCGTCTGTATGAGCCCCTGCTCCCGTACGCGGTGGTGTTCGGGCAGGAGAAGGCGTGGGCTCGGCAGATCACCGTGTACTACGAGAGCGCGCAGGTTGTGCCGTACTGGTACGCGGGGTACGGCGCCTTCGATGGTCACTCGTTCTCGAGCAGCATCGGCGGCATCACCGGCGGGATCAGCAGTGCGCTCGCGAGTTCGTCGAGCTCGTCATCCTCTGGAGGTTCCGGTGGTGGCGGCTTCAGCGGCGGCGGCTCGGGTGGCGGTGGTGGCGGCGGGGTGTAGCCGCCGGCGAAAGAGTGAGGGCCGATCGGATGTTGTCCGATCGGCCCTCGTCCCTTGCACCAAGAGTGTCCTGCAATCACATGTCGGCAGCTGCCACAGCAAAACAACTACCTGTTGTGAACTCTATAACGGCGAGGTAACGGAAGGGAAGGACACGCCGTTATCTTTTTGTGATTTGTTTCCTGTGAGCAGTTCCCCGGACACTTCCTCCGCAAGGGTGACCAGCGTCGAAACGGCGGTGTTGTGACTGCCGGCGCGCCAGGTGGCCCCGATGATCCATTCCGCCTCCGGCCCGGGGATCGGGATCACCTGCACGTGGGGCGGTGTGAGATGGCGGCTGCTCAGTGGAATGATCGCAGGCCCGACGCCGGCCGAGGTGATCGCGATCAGGGTGAGGAGGTCATGCGTGGTGGTCAGGGTGTCGGCGCGAACTGACCATGCGTGTTCGACGGCCTCGACCTGTTGGGCCAGACCCGGACCGTTGTCGCGTGCCAGGCGGGCGAGCGGGCGATCGATGAGAGCGTGCCGAATGTCTGTGGGATCGACACCCCGATCACTGGTCGCGTAGGCGAGCCTGTCGGTCCACACCGGCCGAAAGACGAGGCCCCGATCAGTCGCGGGGCGTCGCCCGAAGCCGACGTCCAAGATGCCGTCGCGGATCTGCGCCTGCTGCTGGGTGGACGACAGATCTTCGAGCGTGATGCTGAGGTCCGGGCGGCCCGCGCGAAGTCTTCGGATGGCGGCCGGCACTTGACGCAGGCTCGACATGCCGAAACCCACGCTGAGTGTCCCCGTGCGTCCCTCCGCCACGCGTCGGGTGTGATCTCCGAAAGCGTCGGCCCGCGCGACCAGCGCGCGGGCGTGATCGACGAGAGCTCGGCCGGCGGGAGACAGCGTGGCGCCGTGGTGCGAACGGTCGATCAGCTCCGTACCCGCCCAGCGTTCGAATGACTGCATCTGCTTGGTCAGGGCGGGCTGGGAGAGGTTGCGCAGAAGCGCCGCGGCTCGGAACGAACCCGAATCGACGATCGCGAGGAAAGAGCGCACATGTTCGAGCTGCATTCTGAAAGGTTATCGCCCACTCAAATAGTTTCATTAGAGTTATTTCGTCACCGGCTGTGGACTGAAGTCATGACAGAGATCGGGAATCAGATGAGGCGTGCAGTGACAGCGGACGGGAGTGCGGGGGATGCCGACTACGGGCGGATCGGACGTGACTACCAGTCGTATCGTCGTGCGGACGCGCGCATTTCCGCAGAGATACAGGCGGCGTTCGGTGGCGCCCGCACCGTCGTCAATGTGGGCGCGGGTGCCGGTTCGTACGAGCCGACCGATCGTGCGGTCACGGCGGTCGAGCCCAGTGCTGTCATGCGCTCCCAGCGCCCCGAGCACCTCTCTCCGGCTATCGATGCCGTGGCCGAGGCGCTGCCGTTCGCGGACGACACGTTTGACGCCGCTCTCGCGACCTTCACCGTGCACCAGTGGCGCGATCGCGCGGCCGGGCTCCGGGAGATGCGTCGGGTTGCCCGCGGGCCGGTGGTTGTTCTGACGTGTGATCCGTTTGCTCTGGATCGCTTCTGGCTGGCCTGGTACGCGCCGGAGGTCATCGCCGTCGAAGCGGGAAGGTATCCGCGCATCGCCGACATCCGGCGTGAGCTCGGCGGGACGACCGAGGTGATCAACGTGCCGATTCCCCACGACTGCACCGATGGATTCGGCGAGGCGTACTTCGCGCGGCCCGAGGTGCTCCTGGATCCCGGTGCCCGCTTGGCGAACTCGGCATGGAGCTTTGTCGCCCCCGATGTCGAGGAGCGCTTCGAACGTCGGCTGCGGGCGGATCTCGCTTCCGGCGAGTGGGATCGCCGGTTTGGTGTGCTCCGCGGACAGTCGACCTTCGACGGGTCCTTGCGTCTGGTGGTCGCCCGACCGTAGGACTGAGGCATCCGTGGCTTCTTACGCGGACCGATCCGCGGCATAGACAAGGTCGGCGAAGCGTTCGAGAGCGCGCTCACACGCGCGCAGACGTTTCGCCGACGTCTCCGCTTCCGGGAGTCCGAGCACGTCGCGGCGCTTCAGATCGCGGTACCAGCGGCGGAGGCGATCCAGGCTCTGTTCCTCCTCTTCGAGTTCGGCGAAGGTGAACTTCTCCTTCGCGATCTCGGACGCGATCTCCGCCTCGAACTTGCCGCAGTCCGCGTCGAACTCGCGCCACTCGTCCATGCGGGCGTCGCGATACAGGTCGGCTACGACCGTGCGTGCCGCATCGTTCTGCGGATCCACGGTGAAGACAGCGACCTGGCCGCCACCCTCCGCCGCCAGTTCGCCGGCGCGATCCAGGGCAGCCCGTGAGCGGGTCGCGTCGGGGAGTGCCCAGGTTCCCTGTGCGATCGTGACCGCGCCCGCGCGCTTCAGCTCCCGCCACACGGCGACGCGATGACGCGACGGCTCGGCGGGGATCTGGACCAGGGCGAACAGCCAGGACACCTCATGCTGCATGACCCGACGCTAGCAGGCTTGTCACTTGCGACAATGTAACGGCTGTTACTCTCGTGTTTGTGACGAACAATTCCCCCACCCCACGAGGCCTGGCTCCTCTCTATCTCGCCGGATTCACGACGGCGTTCGGCGCGCACGGCGTTGCCTCCGTGCTGGGATCCGAGAACGACGAGATCGGCATGTCTCTGCTCGGCCTGGGACTTGTGCTCGCGCTGTACGACCTCGCCGAGGTCGTGCTGAAGCCCCTGTTCGGTGCTCTGAGCGACAGGATCGGTGCGAAGCCGGTGATCATCGGCGGACTCGTGGCATTCGCGGCCGCCTCCGCGGTTGCCTTCGTGATGCCCACTGTGCTGGCTCTTGCGCTCGCGCGTCTCGGTCAGGGCGCCGCGGCGTCGGCATTCTCGCCGGCCTCCTCGGCGTCGGTTGCGCGTCTCGCGGGGAAGCAACGACTCGGTCGTTACTTCGGTCGCTATGGCGCGTGGAAGAGCCTCGGCTACGTGCTCGGACCCCTGCTCGGCATCCTGCTCACTCAGTGGGCGGGGATCGCGGCCGTGTACGCGGTGCTCGGTGCCCTCGCGATCGTCGCGGCGGCGTGGATCGCGCTCGCCATGCCTGCTCTTCCCGTCCTGCCACGCACGCGCACGACACTGGTCGACCTGGCGCGTGAGGTCACCGCGCGTGGATTCCTCGTGCCCACACTGATGCTTGCCACGAGCACCGCGGTCATCGGCGTTGCCGTGGGCTTCCTTCCTCTCCTTGCCACGCGACTCGGGCTTCCGCCGATTCTGGGCGCGGTGGCCGTGGCCGTCCTGGCCCTCGTCTCCACCGCCGTACAACCCCTCGTCGGACGGTGGCGGGATGACGGCAAGATCTCGACGCGTGTGGGAAGTACAGCGGGTCTCGTTCTCGCCGCCGCGGCGCTCGTGCTGCTCGCGATCGCGCCCGGCGCCGTGACCATTCTCGTGGCTGCGTCCGCGTTCGGACTGATGACGGGAACCGTCACTCCGCTGGCCTTCGCCCATCTCGCTGACGTGACTCCCGACGCGCGCATGGGACGGACTATGGGCAGCGCCGAGCTGGGACGGGAGATCGGCGACGCCGGTGGTCCGCTGCTCGTCGGCGCCGTCGCGACAGCATGGACGCTCCCCGCGGCGCTGACGATGCTGGGCGGGGTGTCTGCTCTGTCCGGCCTGATCGGCTGGCTCGCCCAGTCCCCCCGGGAGCGGAGTGAAGACCGCCATTCCGACGCTGCATCATGAGGCCCGCGCCAGCACGAATCCCTGATCCTCCGCCTCGCCGGCGCGGGCCGGCCGCGCCAGTGCTTCGATCACGCTGAACCCGGTCGCCTCCAGCGTCTCGGCGGTGCCGGCGGCAGAATGCAGATGTGCGTGCAGTGCGACTCGGTGTCCGTAAGCGGTGGATCGGTGGCGCTCGCCGCTGCCGTGCTGAAATCCCAGGAGCACCAGGCCACGGGTCGTGATCACACGCCGCATCTCTGCGAAGACGGGGGCGAGATCGGCGGGAGCGGTATGGATGATCGAGTACCACGCGAAGACGGCGTCGAAGCATCCTGGCTCGAAGGGAAGCTCGGCGAGCCGCCCCGGCCGAAACTCGGCCTCCGGGTGTCCGCGTCGTGCGTGCTCCAGCATGCGATCAGAGAGATCTACGCCCGCCGCGTGCATGCGCGGCATGAGTGAACGCAGCACCGGCTGCATGCGCCCGGTCCCACAGCCGGCATCCAGCACCCGGGGCTCGGACGGCAACAGGCCGGCGAAGCGGGTGATCATCGCCAGCTCCTCCTCCGCCTCGAACGTGGCGTCCGGGAGCAGCCTTGCGTACGAGTCGGCCACCGTGTCGTAGAGGGTTTGAGCAGCGGCGAGGTCATCCATGTCGGCACGGTACCCGAGGCCTTCGACATTGGCTTCTCGAGCCGCCCGGCATACCGTGGGGCGATGAGAGTACGAGGCATCCAGATGATCGCCCTCGGTGCGGCCGTCACGGTGGGACTCACCTCCTGCACCTTCGCGGGGAGCATTCCGGAGCCAGGTCCGCTCGGCGCCGACTACCCGGGTACCTGTCTGCCCAACCCGTTCCTCTGGGCCAGCGATTGGCTGGAGGGCTTCACGTCCGAGTCCGATGCCGTGGGTGGTGCCGTTGTCGGCCTACGGTTGGAGTACATCGATGATCGCTGGCTCTGGCGTGTGCGGAGTCACGACACGGGAACTGACTTCTGGGGCGAGCGCCTCGACGACTCGACCGCAGGACGCGAAGCGCTGATGGATGTGGCCACGCACGATGTGGTGGTGAGTCGGTCCGTGACTCTCACCCCTGCGGAGACCTCCGGACAGAGCCTCTCCGCCTATGGTGTCGCCGTCGAATCCGGTGAGGAGTGGCCCAGTCCCGTGATCATCGAGCTCGCGCGGATCGAGGACGAAGCGGGCTCCGCGTGGCGGGTCACCCTGTGCGACACCGAGACGAACGAGCAGTCGGTCCGCGTGTTCCGCTGAGGTCAGCCGCGGTGAGCTGCGCGCGCGAGGAAGTAGGCGCGCTCACGGGCATTCCGCGTGAGCTCTGCCGCACGATCGAATTCCGCGGCCGCCTCGCTGTCTCGCCCGAGCCGGGACAGCAGCTCGCCGCGCACCGTGGGCAGCAGGTGTGACTGCGTGAGTCGTCGGTCGTGCGCCAGATCGTCCACCAGCGCGAGAGCGGCTTCCGGGTCGTCGCGCATCGACACGGCCACGGCCCGATTGAGCGCGACCACCGGCGATCCAGAGAGCGACAGCAGCCCGTCGTAGCAGCGCACGATGACGTCCCAGTCCGTGCCGGCCACGTCCGAGGCGATCGCGTGCTGCTCGGCGATGGCCGCCTGCAGCGCATAGGCGCCTCTTCCGCGCCCCAGGGCGTCGACCCGATTCAGCGCGGCCCGACCACGCAGGATCGCGGAACGATCCCACAGTCGCCGATCCTGCTCCTCGAGCGGCACCGGTGCGCCATCGGGCCCGGTGCGGGCGGGGAAGCGTGCTGCCGTGAGTTCCATGAGCGCCAGCAATCCCCACGGCGCGGGCTCGCGGGGGAGCAGGGCGGTGAGCATGCGCCCGAGCCGCAGCGCCTCGCGGGCGAGTTCCGGACGCAGCACCTCGTCGCCCTCGGTGGCGGTGTGCCCTTCCGTGAAGATGAGGTACACCACTCCGAGCACCGTGCCCAGGCGCTTGCTCCACTCGTCACGCGTCGGGGTCTCGAACGCGACGCCTGCGTCGCCCAGCGCCCGCTTCGCCCGCACGATGCGCTGCTGCACGGTGGCGGTCGACGTCAGGAATGCGCGGGCGATCTGCTCCGTCTCCAACCCCGCGACAGTCCGCAGAGTGAGGGCGACCTGTGCCTCGCGCCCGAGCGCGGGGTGACACGCGATGAACACCAGACGCAGCACATCGTCGTCGATGACATCGGGATCCCAGGGCAGCTCGTCGCCCGTGTCCTCGCGCAGCTCCTGGCCGAGCTGCGCGAGCCGATCCGTGTAGCGCTCGTTCCGACGCCAGCCGTCCACGGCCTTGCGCTTGGCAGCGGTGGTCAGCCAAGCCGCCGGGTTGTGCGGAATCCCCTCCATGGGCCACTGCCGCAGCGCGTCGGCGAAGGCGTCCTGTGCGAGATCCTCTGCGAGGGCGAAATCGCCGGTGTAGCGCGCGAGCGTTGCCACGATGCGCGGGGCGTCCATGCGCCACGCCGCGGAGACGGCACGGTGCGCGGATTCCGCCGCTCCGGCCGTCTCCTGCGTGGTCATCGCGATATCCGTGCTCAGCGAGCGGCCTGCTCGTCGCGCCAGCCCGCTTCCTTCTCGATCCACTCGTTATCGGCGGGGAAGTCGGACTCATCGGTCACCCGACGCACCTCGATCTTCGAGCCGGCGCCCAGCGGAACGCGCTTCGCCCACTGCACGGCTTCCTCGCGATCGGCCACCTGCAGGATCCAGAAGCCGTTGAACAGCTCCTTCGTCTCGCCGTAGGGGCCATCGGTCACGAGGGGCTCATCACCGGAGAAGTCCACAACGAACGAGTTGGCAGGGTCGTCGGCGAGGCCGTCCCCGGCCAGCAGCACGCCGGCCTTCATCATCTCCTCGTTGAAGCGGCCCATCTTCTCGATGACCTCTTCGAACGGCAACTCCTTGTATGCTGCAACCGCGTCGTCGGTGGCTCGCATGATCAGCATGACCTTCATCGGTTCTTCTCCTTCTGGGGGGACGCTTCTCGACCCTCTCACTGAAGACGTCGAACGGGGAACGCCCCGATCGACACGATCGGGAAAATTCTTCGAAGAAAGTTGGCGTGGCGCGCCTGAGAGCAGGCTGGGCGGCATTTGCGAGCCCTGTGGATATCACGTAGTATCAATCTTTGGTGTCTTGCGCCTTCATTGGCGTGTCTCTGACACCGATTCATCATCCACCGCAGACCGACCGGTCTGCTGAGCGTCAGCGAGTGTATGGCTAAGAAAGACGGTGTCATCGAAATCGAAGGCACGGTGTCCGAGGCGTTGCCGAACGCGATGTTCCGCGTCGAACTCACCAACGGACACAAGGTGCTGGCTACGATCTCCGGAAAGATGCGGCAGAACTACATCCGCATCATCCCCGAAGACCGTGTTGTCGTGGAGCTGAGCCCCTACGACCTCACGCGTGGCCGCATCGTCTACCGCTACCGCTGATCCAACATCCGGTCGGGAAGTAACGGCCGGGAGCGATCCCGGTACGAAGACAGCGATAAGGAAGCACCATGAAGGTCAATCCCTCCGTCAAGCCCATCTGCGACCACTGCCGCGTGATCCGTCGTCACGGCCGCGTCATGGTCATCTGCAAGAGCAACCCGCGTCACAAGCAGCGCCAGGGCTGACACCCGCGCTTCGGCGCGGATCTGACAACTGAATACAGACATCAAGGCAGGAACAACAACCCATTCGTGGGGGACACCTCGGGTCGGAGGCCCGAGCACAGATCCTGCTCCACACCTCCATCACTCCTAGGAGAACCGCATGGCACGTCTTGCCGGCGTAGACATCCCGCGCGACAAGCGCGTGGTGATCGCACTCACTTACATCTACGGCATCGGCCGTACCCGCTCCGTCGAGATCCTCAAGCAGGTCGAGATCGACGAGAGCATCCGCGTCAAGGACCTCAGCGACGACCAGCTGGTCGCGCTGCGTGACTACATCGACGCCAACTACAAGGTTGAGGGTGACCTCCGCCGTGAGGTCGCAGCCGACATCCGCCGCAAGGTCGAGATCGGTTCGTACGAGGGTCTCCGCCACCGCCGCGGTCTCCCGGTTCGCGGACAGCGCACCAAGACCAACGCCCGCACGCGCAAGGGTCCGAAGAAGACCGTCGCCGGCAAGAAGAAGGCCGGCCGCTGATCAGCGGCGGCAAGGATTAGGAGAAGCACATGGCTGCACCCAAGACTGCCGCGCGCAAGCCGCGTCGCAAGGAGAAGAAGAACATCGCGCTGGGCCAGGCCCACATCAAGTCGACGTTCAACAACACGATCGTTTCCATCACCGACCCGACCGGCGCTGTCATCGCGTGGGCCTCGTCCGGTGGAGTGGGCTTCAAGGGCTCGCGCAAGTCGACCCCGTACGCCGCTGGCATGGCTGCCGAGGCTGCCGCCAAGGGCGCGCAGGAGCACGGCGTGAAGAAGGTCGACGTCTTCGTCAAGGGCCCGGGTTCGGGTCGCGAGACGGCCATCCGTTCGCTGACTGCCGCGGGTCTCGAGGTCGGTTCGATCTCCGACGTGACCCCGCAGGCGCACAACGGCTGCCGCCCCCCGAAGCGTCGCCGCGTCTGAGTCCTCTCGCCGCGCCGGGTGAACCCCGGCGCGGCGCAGGCTTCCCGCCTCGATCATCATCGAGGCGACCACAACTCAAGACCTCACCACCGCAAGTGTCATATAGCGGGCACTTGATCGAAAGGAACACAGAGTGCTTATTGCACAGCGTCCCACTCTGACCGAGGAGAAGATCGGGGAGTTCCGCAGCCGGTTCGTCATCGAGCCGCTGGAGCCCGGATTCGGATACACCATCGGAAACGCGCTTCGTCGCAGCCTCCTCTCCTCGATCCCGGGAGCGGCCGTCACGAGCATCCGCATCGACGGCGTGCTGCACGAGTTCAGCACCATTCCGGGTGTGAAGGAAGATGTCACCGAGATCATCCTGAACATCAAGCAGCTGGTCGTCTCTTCCGAGCGCGACGAGCCGATCACCGCCTACCTGCGCAAGACCGGCGCGGGCGAGGTCACGGCAGCGGACATCTCCGCTCCGGCGGGCGTCGAGGTGCACAACCCCGAGCTCGTGATCGCAACGCTGAACGACACCGCGAAGTTCGAGCTGGAGCTCACCATCGAGCGCGGCCGCGGCTACGTCTCGGCTCAGCAGAACCGTAACGAGTACGCCGAGGCGGGTCAGATTCCGATCGACTCGATCTACTCGCCCGTGCTCAAGGTCAGCTACCGTGTCGACGCCACCCGTGCGGGTGAGCGTACCGACTTCGACAAGCTGGTCCTGGACGTCGAGACCAAGCAGGCGATCGCCCCGCGCGACGCCGTTGCCTCGGCCGGACGTACTCTCACCGAGCTGTTCGGTCTCGCCCGCGAGCTGAACGTCGAGGCCGAGGGTATCGAGATCGGCCCCGCGCCGGTCGAGACCGTCCTCTCGAACGAGCTGTCGATGCCGATTGAGGATCTGGACCTGTCGGTTCGTTCCTACAACTGCCTGAAGCGCGAGGGCATCAACACGGTGTCCGAGCTGGTCGCCCTCTCGGAGACCCAGCTCATGAACATCCGCAACTTCGGTCAGAAGTCGGTGGACGAGGTCCGTGACAAGCTCACGTCTCTCGGCCTGTCGCTGAAGGACTCGGTGCCCGGTTTCGACGGCGCCCACTTCTACAGCGGCTACGAAGACGACGCGATCTGATCTCACCCCTTTTCATCTCTGGAGTAATTCACCATGCCTAAGCCCACCAAGGGCCCCCGCCTCGGAGGCGGTCCCGCACACGAGCGTCTGATGCTCGCGAACCTGGCCGCTGCGCTGTTCACCCACAAGTCGATCACCACCACCGAGACCAAGGCCAAGCGCCTGCGTCCGCTGGCTGAGCGTCTGGTCACCTTCGGCAAGCGTGGCGACCTGCACGCTCGTCGTCGCGTGCTGAGCGTCATCGGCGACAAGAACGCCACGCACATCCTGTTCGCGGAGATCGCGCCGCTCGTCGCCGAGCGCGAGGGTGGCTACACCCGCATCACCAAGATCGGCAACCGCAAGGGCGACAACGCCCCCATGGCCGTGATCGAGCTCGTCCTCGAGCCCGTCACCAAGAAGGCGAAGGCAACCACCAAGGCCGCGCCCAAGGCTGAGAAGACCGAAAAGGTCGAGGCTCCGGCCGAGGCTGAGGTCGTCGAGGAGACCGTTGAGGCTCCTGCCGAGGCTGAGGCTGAGGCCGAGGTCGTCGAGGAGGCTCCCGCGGCTGCTGCCGAGGAGACCGCCGAGGCCGACAAGTAAGTCGCACTGCCACAGCAGTCGAAGGGGTCCCGCTCACGCGGGGCCCCTTCGTCGTTCCCGGGCCCCGCTGTGCCCTCGAGCGCCGACGTCCGCCCCGCTGCTCCCGTCGATTCCGGGCTCCCGCTACCCCTCCGTCGATTTCGGTCCCGCGCTGCCCCGCCCCGCTGCTCCCGTGGGCCCCACACCCATGACCCGCGAGACTTCCGTCTGTGGGCGAGAATCCGCGCAACGCGGCGAGTGTCGCCCACAGACGGAAGTCTCGCGGGGAACGGAGGGGCGCCGGTAAGCTGGAGGGATGCGACTGCGCCTCGACATCGCCTACGACGGCAGCGACTTCCGGGGCTGGGCGAAGCAGCCGGGTCTGCGCACCGTGCAGGGCGTCCTGGAAGACGCCCTCGGCAAAATCGTCGGGTCCTCGATCACCATCGTGGTCGCGGGACGCACGGACGCCGGCGTGCACGCGACCGGCCAGGTCGCCCATGTCGATCTGGACGAGCACCAGCAAGCGCGTGCGCTTTCTCATCGCGCGAGTGACCAGCGCGAGCCCGTGGGCCGACTCGCAGACAAACTCCGCGGCGTGCTGGGCCCTTATGCCGACATGACAGTCCGGGCGGTCACACGAGCTCCCGAAGGGTTCGACGCGCGCTTCTCGGCGGTCTGGCGGCGGTACGAATACCGCCTCGCCGACGACATCAGCGGCTACGACGTCTTCGAGCGCAACCGGACCACCGTCATGCGAGGCGTGCACGACGTGGATCGCATGAACGACGCCGCGTCGCGACTCATCGGCCTCCACGACTTCGCCGCCTACTGCAAGCCACGTGACGAGGCCACCACCATTCGCACCCTGCTCGAATACGAGTGGCGTCGCGCCGCCGACGGCACTCTCATCGCCCACCTGCAAGCCGATGCGTTCTGCCACAGCATGGTGCGCGCCCTCGTCGGCGCCTGCGCTGCGGTCGGCACCGGCCGGCTCGAACCCGAAGACGTGGTGACACTGCGGGACGCGCGAGTGCGCAGCAGCGCATTCCCGGTGCTCGTGGCGCGCGGGCTGACGCTCGCCGAGGTGGGCTATCCCGCGGACGATCTCCTCGCCGCGCGCGCGGAGCAGACGCGGGCACGGCGCGAGATCTGAGGGGTACTTGGGAGCGCTCCCGCCGGGCCCTGGTGGGGATCGCGGAGGTGTGATCACAACGGCGATGTTCTGTGCACGAGAAAGCGACGTTGTGTGAAGTTCGACGTGACGAGAGCTGACCGCGCAGAACCGCGGGAATGCAGGCGTGGCGGGCGAACCGGCAGCCCCGCAGAGGTATATGCGCACGAATGATACTCATCCGCTATCAATAGGATGAAGTCGATTCAGTGTCCCCACACTCGTGCGTCACCCGATGCGACCCCGATTACGAGTGCGTCCCCAACGACATGGCGTGCCCGCGCCGCACTGGATCAGAGCACTGACGCTCCCGCTCCCTGTGAGCGGGAGCGTTATTTGTTGTGCGCCCCCGGGGTCGGAGGAGATGACCGTGCGTGATGATCGCACTCCCATCCGGCGCAGGCCGCTGCGCGTCGCTCTTGCGGCGCTGCTGTCGGGCCTGCTGCTGGTAACGGGCCTCATCGCTGTTCCAGCGATGGCGGCCGCGACCGATGGAATCAGTTTCGAGACCAACCTGCCCAAGAACGGCACCGTTGTCGGTGGATCCACCTACAACGCCACCCTCGTGTTCGAGGTGCCGACGCACGCCGGTGAGACCCTCAGCGCGCAGTATCCGAGTCAGGTGAGCGACGTTGCCGCGCTGAAGGCCGCGCTGGAGGCGCTGGATGCTGTTGCGCCGGGATCGATCACGATCGATCCCTCCACCCGCACCCTCAGCTTCCGCGTGAGCGAGACCAGCTCTCAGCTGCAGGCGATGGCGAAGTTCACCTTCGTGATCGACAATCCCGAGCAGTCGATGCGCGACCAGACGGTCGAGTGGAACATCGCGGGAGAGCGCACCACGTCCACGCTCACGATCGTCAAAAAGGGAGACGAGCAGTCTCCGATCCGCCAGAACACCACCCAGAAGCGGCTGGCGAACGGCAATGACAACCTGTGGCAGGTCGTCACGGTGAACGGCCAGCGCCGCGTGGTCCTCTCCCACCCGGAGAACGCGACCGTCCGCTACGCCATCCAGCTCGACGCCGCTTCGGCGCGCACGATCGTCCTGAAGGACGTCATCGACGCCGACCTCGACATCGTGACGGACTCCGTGTCCGCCACCATCTCCACCTGGACCGATGGGCTGAACAAGACCACCGCCCCGCTGCCGATCTCGGCCACGACGGACGGCCTGAACGCATCGTTCACGATGCCCGCCGACTCTCGCGTGACGATCACGTACACCGCGATCCTCGCAGCCGCCGATCTGGACGCGATCGTCGCCGACCTGCAGGCGCAGCTCGACGCGGCCGACCCGGAGAAAGCCGTCACGCTGAAGCACCCGTTCACAAACGTCGTCACCACCGGTGAGACGGGCGTGGAGGCGTCGGCCACCGCCGACATCCACTACGTCGTCAACGCTCCCGCCGGTCCGGACTTCGGTCGAATCTTCGGCAAGTCGTCCTCGATCGCGAGCGCGCAGCAGATCGCCGTGGACGCGGAGGGCAACCTCACCGCGCCGATCGCCGTGACCTACACGCTCACCGCGAACCTGTCGGGATTCGAGGGGAAGCCCAGCGGCACCCTGCCGAACCAGAACGTGATCATCGCCGATGACCGCGCTGGCGCTACCGCTATCGAGTGGGTGGGAACGGTGACGGACAGCACGGGTCGTGCACTGACCGAGGCTCCCGCCGATGCAGACCTCGCCGATGACGCGTTCGTCGACCACTTCCGCATCCGCAACGGGGTGCTGGAGATCAATGCCGGCGGTCGGGTCGCCCCGTACGTCGACAAGGCGTACACGGTGTCCGCCACGGTCTCGAACATCTCGAGTCTGAAGCCGCGCACCGGCGATGCCTTCAAGGATCAACAGTGGGACGTCGCCAACCGCGCGCGCTTCACGTACCGCACCGACAAGTCCGCCGTCGAGCGCACGACGTCGTTCGAGGTGTACACCCCGAAGGACGTGAGTGCCGGCGTGAACGACCGCGAGGCGTTCGCGAAGACGACCGACAACGAGACCCGGATCGATGCTGACGGCGTCGCCCGCGTTCCGTTCACCTTCACCACCGGGTGGAAGGTCGCGTATGACGTGACGAAGTCGACCATCGTCGATGAGGTCGACCACTCCGTCTTCGATGTGACCGAGGCGAACCTGGCCGAGATCGCGGCGAGTATCAGTGGAACCTTCGCCGGAATCGCGCTGCGCGCCGGTGATGTCGATGTCGCTCTCGTTGACGGCAACCTCGAGCTGAAGCTGTCGGACGCGTTCAACGCCGCGAACCCCTGGGTGTACAAGCAGGGCAACCTGAACCTGCGCGTCCTCCTGCCGACGCACCCCGTCGAGGGGCGCACCACGATCGACTTCGTGAACTCCGCCCGCCTGTACGGCGAGGATCGCACGCAGTTCCCGTGGCTCAGCGAGGCGACCGCCTCGGTGACGTCGTACTCGAGCGAGCTCGAGGTGCGAAAGACCGTGTACCAGGGTGACGGCGCGTTCGGGTCGAACCTGCGTGTCGAGTACGAGGACAACACCCTCGTGAAGGACACGTTCGTCTACCGCGTGGAAGTGCGCCCCCACGGCGACTGGATGAACACGCAGATCATCCCGATCGAGGACGTGCTGCCGAAGGGTGTTCGTTGGGAGGGCTTCGTCGCCGACGACAAGGTGGATGACGAGGTCGTTGCCAGCACCACGACGTACGACCTGGGCGGCGGACTGACCGCTTCGTGGGGCACCGCGAAGAACGGCGAACCCGCGCTGGTGCTGAGCGGTCGACTCAGCACGCTGAAGTCGCTCCACGTGAACTTCCTGGTCACGGTCACCGACTGGACCCCGGACACGTCGATCGTCAACATGATCGGCTCCGCCAAGGCGACGATCACGCCGAGCAACGGCTTCCCGCTCGTGATCGAGAAGCAGGACTCCGCGAACCCGGACAGGCTCATCACCGATGAGAAGTCCCGCTTCCGCGTGGACCGTCAGCTTGCTGACGGATCGTGGGAGAAGGTTCTCGATGACGCGTTCCTTGTCGACGGCAACGTCGTTGTCGCGGGAGAAGACGGACGCCCGCGTGCGATCGTCGTCCCCGAGGAAGGCACCTACCGCGTCTCTGAGATGAAGGCACCCGCCGGGTACCAGCCGGTCACCGTGTCGGACGACGGCACGACGTCGAACAAGTCGGTCGCCATCACGATCGCCGATGGCGCCAGCGCCGCCGCGCGCATCGTCAATGACCCGGCCGTCGAGCCGATCGAGAGGAACTACGCGATCGGTGACGTCGTCTGGTATGACGATGCCGGCGATGGCGTGCAGCCCTCCACCGGTCTGCGTCCGGTTCCGGGCGTCGGCGTGGAGCTGCTGGGCGCGGACGCGAAGCCGGTGCTGAACGCCGACGGCCAGCCGTACACCACCACGACGGACGCCAATGGTCGGTACCTGTTCGACGCGCTTGCGGCAGGAGAGTACCGCGTGCGGTTCACGCTGCCCGAGGATGTCGCCGCCGAGTACGTGTTCACGACCGTCGGGTCCGGTGACGATGTCACCCGCGATTCGGATGCGGACCCGGCGACGGGTCTCACCGACGTGATCACGCTGAACGACGACAACAGCGAACTCATCAAGCGTGATGGTGTCGCCGCGACGATGGGCATCGACCCCACCTGGGACGCGGGAATCGTTCGCAAGCCGGAGCCGAAGACGTATGCGATCGGTGATCGGACATGGATCGATACCGACAAGGATGGCGTGCAGGATACCGGCGAGTCGGACATCGATGGCATCATCGTTCGTCTGCTGGATGCGGATGGTGAGGTGGTCGCCGAGACGGTGACCCGTGATGGTCGTTACCTGTTCGACGAGCTGCCCGCGGGTGAGTACCGTGTGCAGTTCGAGATTCCGCAGGAGCTGCGGGAGACGTACTCCTTCACGCGCAGTGGTGACACCGGTGGTGTCGCGGACGATTCGGATGCCGTTGTCGGTGAGAAGGCGTGGATCGGCACGAGTGTGTTGTTCACGCTGGATGACTCGAACCCGCGTCTGGTGACGGATGCCAGCGATCAGACGGTGCGGGCCACGCAGGGTATCGACCCGACGTGGGACGCCGGTGTGATCGTGACCGAGCCGACGACGGAGCCTTCGCCGGAACCGACGACGGAGCCGACGACCGAGCCGACGACGGAGCCCACCACGGAGCCCACGACGGAGCCGACCACGGAGCCGACCGGAACTCCCGGCACGTCCCCGACGGCGACGCCGGCACCTGCCGAGCCGGGCGATTCCGCATCGCCCGTGCACACTCCGGGTGCGCTGCCCACGACGGGTCAGAGCTTGCCCACGGCGGCCGCAATCATCGCGCTGCTGCTCGTGATGGGTGGGGCCGTGATCATCGCTCGTCGACGCGTGACGCGTCGCGACTGATCACAGCAGAACGCACCAGCGGGGGTCGGACATCGTCCGGCCCCCGCTGGTGTCTTCACGACCGGCGTTCGCCTCACAGACCGTGCTGGGCGTTACCCTGGTTGGCACATGAAGGTCATCTCGTACAACCTGCGCAAGCACCGGGCAGCCGGTGAGCTGGCGGCGCTCGTCGACGCACACGATCCCGACGTGCTGTGCCTCCAGGAAGCCGACACCGCCGACATTCCCGAGCGGATCGGCGGACTCCTCCTGGCCGCCGCCACGCGGGGCAACCGGCTCGGCCTGGCCGTCTACTACCGGCAGAGTGCCTTCCGCTGTGACGGAACCATCACCCTCGCGCTGAAGAAGTCGCTGCACGATCGCGTGCTTCGCCCGGCGCACGAGCGTGTGCTCGGGGTGCTGCTGCACGACATCGACAGCGGCTCGCAGGTGATCATCGCGTCATTCCACGCGGCACCGCTCACCGCGCTGAACTCGCTGCGTCGCCATCAGATCCGCACCGCTCTCAGCGAGCTGGATCGGCTGGGGGCCGGCCTTCCCAAGCTGATGGTGGGGGACTACAACTACCCCGTCTTCAAGGAGGATCTGTCGCGTCGCATGCGCGCGGATGGACACGAGCTGGTGATGAGCGATGCTCGCACGTACACGCGCTACCGCTTCTTCCGCGGGTATTACGACTTCGCCACGGCCGTCGGTCTCACCGTCGAAGCCGTGCACACCCTGCCGCAGGGGGAGAGCGATCACCTGCCCATTCTGGTGACCTGCGCCGCTCGCGCCCCCTACCGCCCGGTCGGCTGACTCGCTCCCTCGCGCGACAGGGCGCCCACTCGGATCTGTCGCATTTCTTCCGCTGTACGTGATGCCTCTGCTACTGTGAGCGCGTCCCCGTATGGCGCGTTCCCGTGTGCCATGATCGCGCGCCCGACTGCGCGATCCTGCTCGGCGGGGAAGCATGATTCCGGGGGAAGCTGCATGCGTCAGTCCATCATCCGTCGCACCCTGATCGCGTCCGCCGCGATCGTGGGACTGGTCGTCGGAGGATTCGTTCTCGCGCCGGCTGCGACCGCCGTCTCCACCGACGTCGCCACCGCGAAGGGCCGTGCCACCGGCTCCGGCAAGTGGGGCTACGTCGGGCAGTTCGGCCAGGTCAACAACACCTTGCAGCCCACCGCGGGACAGTTCTTCCTGCCCTACGCGCTCGACATCCGCGGGAACACGGTCGCGGTGACCGACAGCGGCATCGCGTCGTGGGAGAACGGGAACAAGGTCGCGGGTCACTCGATCCAGACCTTCGACCTCACTGCGTCACCCGGATCTGCGGGGCATGGCGACTACCTCGGCGGCGGTGCCTACGACATCGTCAACACGAAGAGCGGTGCCGTCGATGTGCACGATATCGTCGAGCCCGTCGGGCTGGCGTACCTGCCCACTGGCACACCGCGAGGGCCGCGTGGTGTCAGCGTCGCAACCGACTCCAGTGTGGTGACCGGCCGATACGAGGGTCCGGCCGGCTGGCTGGCCATGCAGCGCTACACGGACCCGACTCTGGCGACGGCGGCCGGAAGCTGGGGACCCACGACGTGGGGCGCCACCGGATACGCGGGCGGCACCGTTCAGCTCGCGGTCACCGACTCGGGTTACACCGTGTCGTCCTCCAACTCGGCCGCGAACATCTACGACGCGTCTGGGCAGTTCCTGAGCTCCGCCGGTTTCTACTTCGATGCCGACGGCGCCTACCTCTTCGGATCCTTGGGCGCGAACCCGACGGCCACCCAGGCGAACCTGTACCTCAACAACCCGAAGCTCACCGGCGAAGTATGGGGTCTCGACGCCTACGACAACGGCGACGGCACCCTCACCGTTTTCGTCGGTGATGTGGGACAGGGACCGGTCGCCGGTCTCTATCGCGGTGCGACCGTCAAGAAGTACATCGTCGCGACGACGGGTGGCGTCGTCAACGCCCGCTGGAACCCGGCCGGCTGGAAATGGACGCTGGACACCACGTTCGGCACGGGCGGCCAGGTGGTCTTCCCGAACTTCAGCATCTTCGGTTTCACGCGACTCGAGACCGTCTTCGACCTGCATGCCGACCAAGCATCGAACACCGTCTACGTGGCGCTGGGCGGTGTGAGCAGCAAGATCGCCGCACTCGATCTGGCGTCGGGCGCCGCCAAGACCGCGCCTGCTCCGGTGAACGCCCCCGCAGCGCAGAACGATTCCGCCATGAACTTCGTGCGCGGCATCGCGGTCGATGACCGCGGACTCGTCTACATGACGACCCAGGACACCACGGCGGCCAGCAACTCGCGTGCCATCGTGCAGATCTGGGGCAAGACTCCCACGTCCATCGCCGGAACCGCAGCCGCCTCCGCGGTCGCCCCGACATCGGCGACGCTCACCTGGGGCACCTCGACCGTGGGATACCAGCAGCCGGATCTGCTCGACTACGTCGTGAAGTACCGTGTCGTCGGCGCTCCCGCCTGGACCACCGCTCCCGTGCCCGGTGGAGCGGCAACATCTACGGACACGACACGCGCCCTGAGTGGGCTGATCGCGGAGACCTCCTATGAGGCGTGCATCACGCCGTTCAACGAGGCGGGCTCAGGCGACCCGGCGTGCACGACGTTCGTGACGCCCGCTGCCGTCGCCGCGCTGAGCGTGGTCAAGACGGGCAACACTGTTGCGACGGACACCGTGGCTGACGCGCTGCATGTCGCCGCCGATGCAACGGTGACATTCGCGTACGCGATCACCAACACCGGCAACGTTCCGGTCACGGGGATCACCGCCGATGACAGCGTGCTCGGCGCGCTGACCCCGCCCGCCGGATTCGACGGCACGCTGCAGCCGAACGCCACCGCCACGTTCACCGTCGACGGGCCGGTTGCCGCGGGTGCCTATCACAACACCGTCACGGTCACATCGGTCGAGGCGGCGGACGTGACCGACGACTGGTACGGATTCGGGGAGACCACCGGCCTCACCCTGGTGAAGAAGGGTAACGACGCCGTAGCCACCACGGCCGACGCAGCCGTCCAGGTGCCGGCGGACTCCACAGTCACGTGGACCTACACCGTCACGAACACGGGGAACATCCCGGCGACCGGGGTCACCCTCGTCGACGACCAGGTCGCGGCCACGGACATCACCGTGCTGTCTCCGGCGGGATTCGACGGCACCCTGGCACCCGGTGCCGAGGTGGTGTTCACCGCCTCGGGTCCGATTCCTGCGGGGGCCTACGTGAACCACGCCACGGCCTCGGCCGATGACGTCGCCGATGCCGTCACCGAGTGGCACGGATTCGGCGTCACG
This sequence comes from Microbacterium sp. ZW T5_56, assembly GCF_044987425.1. NCBI lineage: Bacteria > Bacillati > Actinomycetota > Actinomycetes > Micrococcales > Microbacteriaceae > Microbacterium > Microbacterium sp. ZW T5_56. The sequence goes on from NZ_JBJDRI010000028.1 coordinate 43,404, forward strand.
AGCGGGCTGACCATCGTGAAGAAGGGCGATGACGTCGTCGCGACCGAAGCGTCCGATGCGCACATCGTGCCTGCCGGCAGCACGGTCGACTTCACCTATGTCGTCACGAACGCGGGCAACACCCCGGTATCGGGCGTGGCCGTCAGTGATGACCTGCTCGGCGCACTGACGCCGCCTGCTGGCTTCTCCGGAACGCTCGCTCCGAACGAGAGTGTCGAGTTCACCGCCTCCGGGCCGATCGCCGCTGGCGCGTACGTGAACCACGCCACCGCGACGGCGTCGGGTGTACCCGATGCCACCACCGAGTGGCACGGATTCGGGGAGACGACAGGCTTGACCATCGTCAAGAAGGGCAACGGCGTCATCGCGACGACCGCGCCCGACGCCGTGACGGTGGATGCCGGCGACACGGTGAGCTGGGTCTACACGGTGACGAACACCGGAAACACCACGGCCACCGGTGTCACGGTGACGGATGACCAGGTGACGGTGACCGCCCCGAACGGCTTCGATGGCACGCTCGCACCCAATGAATCGGTGGAGTTCACCGCCAGCGGCCCGGTGGGCGAGGGGGCCTACGTGAACCACGCGACCGCCTCGGCCGATAACGACGCGACGGCGACGACGCAATGGCACGGTATCGGACGCGCAGTGACGCCGTCCCCGACGCCGACTGCGACGGAGACGGTGACCCCGTCCCCGACGCCGACGGTTACAGCTACGCCGTCTCCGACCGCGACGCCCACTGCGACGCCGACACTGACACCGACACCGACACCGACACCGACACCGACACCGACACCGACGGAGACCGTGACGCCGTCCCCGACGCCGACGCCGACTCCGACGGAGACCGTGACACCGACACCGACACCGACACCGACACCGACGCCGACTCCGACGCCGACTCCGACGGAGACCGTGACGCCCACGCCGACACCGACGTCGTCCCCGACGCCGACGGACACTGTCGCGCCGACGGCGACGCCGACCGAGACGTCTCCGGTGATTCCCACGGGTAAGCCATCCACTCCGGCTCCGACAGCTGCGCTGCCGACGACCGGCCAGGACGGGGGCGGGGCAGTCGAACTCGCCGCCCTCGCGCTCGCCGTCATCGCTCTCGGTGGAATCGTGCTGATCGCCCGCCGCCGAGCGACGAGCTGACCTCGTCGAGACGCCAGCTGATGGCCGGGCCCGCGAAGGTCCGGCCATCGGCGCATTTGGTCGACGTGCCCGGATGACGTAGACTCAACCCTTGGTGTGCTCCCTCTGCTGAAAGCATGCCCGAACGTGAGCCCTCCACCGGTCAGTTCGCACAGCCTCGCTGTGAGAACCGCCACGGGAGTGGGATTCACGAACCTCTCCGTTCGACACAAAGAAAGCAGCACTATCGTGACGCGCACTTTCACTCCGAAGGCTGGCGAGCTCCAGCGTGACTGGCTGGTCATCGACGCGACTGACGTCGTGCTCGGTCGCCTGGCCTCGCACGCTGCCGCCCTCCTTCGCGGCAAGCACAAGCCCACCTTCACCAACTTCATGGATGCCGGTGACTTCGTCATCATCATCAACGCTGACAAGGTCGCCCTGACCGGCCAGAAGCTCCAGAAGAAGATCGCCTACCGTCACTCGGGTTACCCGGGTGGTCTCAAGGCCGTCGCCTACGCCGAGCTCCTCGAGAAGAACCCGGTTCGCGCCGTCGAGAAGGCTGTTCGCGGCATGCTGCCGAAGAACTCCCTGGGTCGCGATCAGCTGAGCAAGCTGAAGGTGTACGTCGGTGCCGAGCACCCGCACGCCGCTCAGCAGCCCAAGACGTACATCTTCGACCAGGTCGCCCAGTAAGCGCCGCTCTCCAAAAGGACACACTCGTGGCTGACATCGAAACTCCGCAGAACTACTCCACCGAGACGCCGGCTGAGGCCGCCGTCGAGGCTCCCCGTCCCGTCCTCTCGGTTCCCGGCGCTGCCGTGGGTCGTCGCAAGCAGGCCATCGCCCGCGTGCGTCTGGTCCCCGGTTCGGGAACCATCACGGTCAACGGCCGCACGGTTGAGGACTACTTCCCCAACAAGCTGCACCAGCAGCTGATCAACGACCCGTTCACCATCCTGAACCTGGCTGGTGCGTACGACGTGATCGCTCGCATCTCCGGTGGTGGCCCCTCGGGTCAGGCCGGTGCGCTCCGCCTCGGCATCGCGCGCGCTCTCAACGAGATCGACCGCGAGAACAACCGCCCGACCCTGAAGAAGGCCGGCTTCCTGTCGCGCGACGCTCGCGTCAAGGAGCGCAAGAAGGCTGGTCTCAAGAAGGCCCGTAAGGCGCCTCAGTACTCGAAGCGTTAAGGTTCGGACCTTCCGATGCCGCTGTTCGGCACGGACGGGGTGCGGGGGCTGGCCAACGGCCCCCTCACCGCCGATCTGGCGCTGTCCCTGGCCCAGGCGACTGCTGTCGTCCTGGGCCAGGGCCGTTCTGCAGAGGCGCGACGCCAAGAGGGCAAGCGTCTCACTGCAGTCATCGCTCGCGACCCCCGGGTGTCGGGCGAGTTCTTGTCCGCGGCGGTCGCTGCGGGGCTCGCCTCGTCCGGCGTTGATGTCTTCGACGCCGGTGTGATCCCGACCCCCGCGCTCGCGTTCCTCGTGGCCGACACCGCTGCCGACTTCGGCGTCGTGGTGTCCGCCTCGCACAATCCGGCACCGGACAACGGCATCAAGATCTTCGCCCGCGGCGGAGTGAAGCTTCCCGATGAGGTGGAGCTGCGCATCGAGCAGGCCCTCACCGGACCGAAACTGCAACCGACCGGTTCCGGAGTCGGCCGCATCCGCCGCTTCTCCGACGCCGAGGACCGCTACCTCATCCACCTCCTGGGCTCGCTGCCGAACCGTCTCGATGGCATCCACGTGGTGCTGGACTGCGCGCACGGTGCGGCTTCCGGGGTTTCGCCCGATGCATTCCGTGACTCCGGCGCTGAGGTCACCGTCATCGGTGCCGACCCCGATGGGCTCAACATCAACGATGGTGTCGGCTCGACCCATCTGGACAACCTTGCGGAGGCTGTCGTCCGTCTCGGCGCCGATGTGGGCATCGCCCACGACGGCGACGCCGATCGCTGCCTTGCGGTGGACGCCGAGGGCAACTTCATCGACGGCGACCAGATCATGGCGATCCTCGCGGCCGCCATGCACGAACGCGGTGTGCTCACCGACGACGTGCTGGTCGCGACCGTGATGAGCAACCTGGGCCTGCACCGAGCCATGGGCGAGCGGGGCATCACCGTGAAGACCACGGCGGTCGGCGACCGCTATGTGCTCGAGGAGATGAACAGCGGCGGCTTCGCGCTCGGCGGCGAGCAGTCGGGTCACGTGATCATGCGCGAGTTCGCCACCACCGGCGACGGCGTGCTCACCGGCCTTCACCTGGTGGCTGAGATGGCGCACAAGAAGAAGTCGCTCGCAGAGCTCGCGCAGATCATGACGATCTACCCGCAGGTGATGGTGAACGTCCGTGGCGTCGACCGGGACGGTGTGCACGGCGACGACGAGATCGCCGCCGCCGTCGCTGCCGTCGAGGCGGAGCTCGGCGACACCGGTCGTGTGCTGCTGCGTCCGTCCGGCACCGAGCCACTCGTGCGCGTGATGGTCGAGGCAGCCGACGAGGACTCCGCTCACCGTCACGCCGCCACGCTGGCCGCGGTCGTGAAATCCCGTCTCGCGATCTGACCGCGAAACACCCAAGCAAGTCTGAGAAACCCCGCAACGCGGGGTTTCTCGGACTTGCTTGGGTTTCTCGTGTCTAGAGGGACTCGATGTAGCGCAGGAGGACGCCCTCGCGCAGCGCCCAGGGGGAGGCCTCCAGCTCGTCCACACTGAGCGCGAGCATCGCCTCGTGCAGCACCACCGCACCCGCGACGATCTGGAACGTACGATCCGGGGTGATGCCGGGGAGGATGTGTCGCGACTCGGCGGGCAGCTTCGCCAGCCGGGGCACCCAGTCGCCGAGCTGATCTCGCGAGAGAGTCACGCGGTCGGACCCCGCCCAGCCAGTGAGCACGTTTCCGGCGAGACGGGCGAGCGAGCGGATGGTCTTCGAAGAGCCGACGACGTGATCCGGGGCGGGTTGACCGGCGAACGCCGCAGCGGCAGGCACCAGCAGGTGACGGGCGTGCTCGCGCAGACGCGCGACGGCCTCATCGCCCGGAGGATCCAGCGGCAGGTGCTCGATGGTCATCCGACCGGCACCCAGCGGAAGTGACAGCGCGACGTCGGGCACCTCCTCGCTGCCGCAGGCGATCTCCAGAGATCCGCCTCCGATGTCGAACATCAGCAGCTGGCCCGCCGACCAGCCGAACCACCGGCGCGCGGCGAGGAAGGTGAGCTCCGCCTCGGCGGATCCGCTCAACACCTGCAGGGAGTGACCGAGTCGTGCTTCGATCTCGGCGATCACGGCGGTGCCGTTGGTCGCGTCGCGCACCGCGCTCGTCGCGGTGGCGAGCAGGTCGTCGGGGCGCTCGTCGTCGAGGATCTCGCGCGCTCGGGTGACAGCGGCGAGGATCGCATCGACCCCCGCCGGCGAGATCGACCCGTCGGGTTCGAGGAATCGCATCAGCCGCAGGACAGCCTTCTCGCTCACCGACGCGATGGGTCTGCCGCCGGCATGGATCTCCGCGATCAGCAGGTGGACGGTGTTCGAGCCGATATCGAGGACCCCGAGGCGCATCCGCACAGCGTATCGCCCGGTGGCAACGTTGCGACAAACCCAAGCAAGTCCGAGAAACCCCGCATCGCGAGGTTTCTCGGACTTGCTTGGGTGTCTCGGGGTGTCAGATGCGGGGGGCGAGCCAGGAGGTCTGGCGCAGCCACTGCACGGCGCCACCGCCCTCGTGACCGTTGAACGGGTACACCTCGATGTCGGCGTCGCTCGATGCCAGGTGGTTGAAGGCCGCGAACACGCTCGACGGCAGCACGACGTCGTCCATCAGTGCGACGGAGAACAGCGCGGGCGCGGTGATGCGGCGCGCGAAGTTCACGCCGTCGAAGTACGACAGGGTGCGGAACACGTTCTCGGCAGCGTCGCGGTGCACGGCCAGATACCGCACGATCTCGGGGAACGGCAGTGACGGGGTGAGTTCGACCGAGCGGCGGAAGTGGCAGAGGAAGGGCACATCCGGCATCACCGCGGCGACGTCGGGGTGCAGGGCGGCTGCGGCCAGTGAAATGCCTCCGCCCTGGCTGCCGCCTGTCACCGCGATTCGCGCGGGATCCACGAATGCGAACTCGCGGACCGCGTCGATCGCGAGCACCGCATCGGTGAAGACCCGGCGGTAGTAGTAGGTGTCGGGAGAATCGATGCCGCGCGTCATGAAACCCGGAGCCGCGCCCGCGGAACCGTGCGGGTCCGGAGTGTCGCCGCCGGATCCCCAGCTCGATCCCTGGCCGCGGGTGTCCACGAACACGTGCACGTAGCCGGCCGCCGCCCACTGCAGCTGCTCGCCGGCGAGGCCGCGTCCGCCGCCGTATCCGATGAACTGCACCACGGCGGCGCGCGGGGTCTCATCCTTCGGGCGCGTGACCCACGCGCGGATCGGTTCGCCGCCGAATCCGCTGAACGTGAGGTCCTCCACGATCAGCTGATCGATCGGCGTCTCTGCCGGGACCAGGGCGGAGGGCGTGCGCAGGGCGCGGGATTCGGTCAGCGTGCGTTCCCAGAACGCGTCGAAGTCGTCGGGCTCGGCGACGTCGGGTCGGAAGGTGCGCAGGTCATCGAGGGGGAGATCAGTGAGGGCCACCGCAACACCGTAGCGCACGACACGCGACCCTCCGGTGCGCTCTCGCCACACCGTGACACCTCACCCGCGCCACCTCTCACTCCGGATTTCGGCGCCGCGATCCTGCCGCCGCGATCCTGCCGCCGCGATCCTGATGCCGTGACCCCGCCACCGCGATCCTGATGCCGTATCCCTGACGCCATGATCCTGATGCCGCGATCCTGGCGCCGTAACCCATAACCCGTGAGACTTCCGTGTGTGGGCGAGAATCCGTGCAATGCGGTGATTGTCGCCCACAGAGGGAAGTTTCGCGGGACATGGGGCTCGCGTCAGGCGGCTCGCGTCAGGTCAGGAATCGCGTCAGGGGACTGCGTCAGGGGAGGAGGCCGTGGCGGGCGAAGACGGCGTGGACTCCGCCGTCGAGCACGGCGGAGGTGACCTCCGACGCCGCGGCCTTCACCGCGTCCGTGGCGTTGCCCATCGCGGCGGAGACGGCGCAGGCGGTGAACATCTCCAGATCATTGGGGCTGTCACCGATGCCGATCGCCTGGTCGCGCGTGAAGCCGAGACGGGGGAGCAGCAGCTCGATCGTGGTGCCCTTGTTCACGCCGGGGCCGGAGATCTCCCCGCTCGCGGAACCGAGGAACGGGATGGAGCCGGTCACGATGTGGAACCGGTCGCCGAGGCCCGCGACCGTGCGATCGTAGGCGCTGTGATCGTCGCCGACGAAGACCACCTTGGCGATGTGGTCGCGAACGTCATCGGGGGCCTCGGCGATGTCGCGCACCGTCGGTTCGGCCGCTCCCGCGTGCGAGACGTCCACGCCCGCTGCGGCAAGAGCCTCATGCGCGCGGATCGCACCCGCGGTGATCCGTTCCACGGCCGCCGATTCGGCATACGTTCCCGTGAAGGTCTGCAACACGGCGGGCAGATCCTCGGCACGCAGGAAGTCGAGCAGCTCGGTGGCGAGATCCGTGGGCATCGCGCGTTCGATGATCAGCTCGCCATCGATCGTGACGAACCCGCCGCCCGCCGAGACGATACCGTCGAAGCCGATCTCCCGCACCGACGGCGCGATCTCGGCTTCCGCACGACCCGTGCACAGGAACACGTGGTGCCCATTGGCGCGTGCCTCGCGAATCGCGGTGATCGTGGTGGGATCGATACGTCCCAACGAATCGATGATCGTGCCGTCGACGTCCAGGAAAGCGATGCGCTGCATGGCTCCCACGCTAGGGCACTCGCCCGTGCGCGACGCCCGGACGGCCGCGATAGCATGGCGGAATGCCTGCCGCGCCCGCATCGCCGCTGAGCCCGTACCGCGATATCACCCGCGCGGAGTGGGCACAGCTCGCACAGGGGATGCCGCAACCGCTCAGCGAGCCGGAACTGGTGCAGCTGCGCGGCCTCGGCGATCGGATGGATCTGACCGAGGTGCGCGAGGTCTACCTGCCGCTGAGCCGCCTGCTCAGCCTCTACGCCGCCGCCACCAAGCGGCTCGGTGCCGACACGGCCGCGTTCCTGCATGAACCCGACGTGACCACGCCGTTCGTGATCGCCGTGGCCGGTTCGGTCGCCGTCGGCAAGTCGACCGTTGCTCGACTTCTGCGCGAGCTCGTGAGCCGCTGGTCGGACACGCCGCGCGTCGAGCTGGTCACCACCGATGGCTTCCTTTACTCCAACGCGGAGCTGGAGCGGCGGGGCCTGATGGATCGCAAGGGCTTCCCGGAGTCCTACGATCGTCGTGCGCTGATCGAGTTCCTCACCGAGGTGAAGTCAGGTGCCGAAGAGGTACGTGCCCCGTTCTACTCCCACATGCGCTACGACATCGTTCCCGACGCTCACGTCGTGGTGCGTCGTCCGGACGTGGTGATCGTCGAAGGCCTCAACGTGCTGCAGCCGCCGCCCAGCCCGAACGAGGTGGCGGTGAGCGACCTGTTCGACTTCTCGGTGTTCGTGGACGCAGACACCCGGCACATCGAGAAGTGGTACGTCGACCGGTTCCTGGAGTTGCGCAAGGGCGCCTTCAGCAACCCGCACTCCTACTTCAACGTCTTCGCGCACCTCACGGACGCGGAGGCAGAGCAGGCGGCGCTCGGGTACTGGAACGACATCAACATGCCGAACCTGGTCGAGAACGTTCTTCCCACCAGGCACCGCGCCAGCCTCATCCTCCGCAAGGGGGCCGGGCACAGCGTCGAGCGGGTCTCCCTCCGCAAACTGTGACGCGCGCTCCTCACAGGTCACAGGAACGCCTCCGGGCACGCCTCTAGAATCAGGACCATGTGTGGAATCGTTGGATACGTGGGTGCTCGTGAGAGCCAGCCCATTCTGTTGGCCGGCCTCGCTCGGCTCGAATACCGGGGCTACGACTCCGCGGGTATCGCCGTCATCGACGATGACGGCGGCCTGGACATGCGCAAGAAGTCCGGGAAACTCAACGTGCTGCGTGAAGACCTCGCTGCCGCGCCGATGCCGGACGGATCGACCGGCATCGGTCACACCCGCTGGGCGACACACGGCGGACCGACCGACGAAAACGCCCACCCGCACCTCGCCGACGATGACCGTCTCGCCCTCATCCACAACGGCATCATCGAGAACTTCTCCGAGCTGAAGAACGAACTCCTCGCCGAGGGCTTCACGTTCCGCTCGGAGACCGACAGCGAAGTGGCCGCCATCCTGCTCGGTCGCGAGTACCGCGCCACGGGCGACCTGCGCGCTGCCTTCCGTGCCGTCGTGCGTCGCCTCGAAGGCGCGTTCACCATCCTCGCGACCCACCGCGACAGCCCCGGCCTCGTGGTCGGAGCGCGTCGCAACTCGCCGCTGGTGATCGGACTCGGCGAGGGCGAGAACTTCCTCGGCTCCGACGTCGCCGCCTTCGTCGAGCACACCCGCCGCGCCCTCGCGATCGGGCAGGACCAGATCGTCGCGATCACGCCCGCCGGCGTGGAGATCACCGACTTCGACGGCAACCCTGTCGAAGCGGAGGAGTTTACCGTCAACTGGGATGCAGCTGCCGCGGAGAAGGGGGGCTGGCCCAGCTTCATGGCCAAGGAGGTCTCCGAGGAGCCCGAGGCTGTGGCCAACACCATCCGCGGACGCCTGCAGGACGGGCAGGTGGTGATTCCCGAGCTCGACGGCCTCGACGAGCTGTTCGCCGGGATCACCCGCATCATCATCGTCGCCTGCGGCACCGCCGCCTACGCGGGCGAGGTGGGCAAGTACGCCATCGAGGCGTGGGCCCGCATCCCGGCCGACGTCGAGCTTGCACACGAGTTCCGCTACCGCGATCCGGTCATCGGTCCGGACACGCTGGTGGTCTCCATCAGCCAGTCCGGCGAGACGATGGACACCCTCATGGCGGTGAAGTACGCCCGCGAGGCCGGCGCGAAGACGCTCAGCATCTGCAACACGCAGGGTGCCACGATTCCGCGCGAGAGCGATGCGGTGGTCTACACGCACGCCGGTCCCGAGGTGGCTGTGGCCTCCACCAAGGCGTTCGTCGCGCAGATCACGGCGCTGCTGCTGCTGGGTCTGCACATCGGTCGCATTCGCGGCACGATCAGCGCAGACGACGGCGCCCGCCACGTGCGGGAGCTGGAGGCGATCCCCGCCAAGATCAGTCGCGTGCTGGAGCAGCAGGAGCGCATCGGTCAGCTCGGTCACTGGATGGCCGACACCCGCTCCGTCCTGTTCCTCGGCCGTCACGTCGGATTCCCGATCGCGATGGAGGGCGCCCTCAAGCTCAAGGAGATCTCCTACATCCACGCCGAGGGCTTCGCCGCAGGCGAGCTCAAGCACGGACCGATCGCGCTCATCGAGCCCGGTCAGCCGGTGTTCGTCATCGTCCCCTCACCGCGCCACTCGTCGCTGCTGCACGCCAAGGTGGTCTCCAACATCCAGGAGATCCGCGCTCGCGGCGCGCGCGTCATCGTGATCGCGGAGGAGGGCGATGCCGCCGTGCTGCCGTTCGCCGACGAGGTGCTTCGCATCCCGCTGGCCGAGCCGCTGTTCGAGCCGATCCTCGCCGTGGTGCCGCTGCACGTGTTCGCGATGGCCCTGGCCACCGCGAAGGGGCTGGACGTGGATCAGCCGCGCAATCTCGCCAAGTCCGTGACGGTGGAGTGAGCGCGAACCTGTGAGCCTGATCGCCGGCATCGGCGTCGACCTGGTCGACATCGCGCGCTTCGAACGCACACTCGAGCGGACTCCGCGTCTGCGCGAGCGACTGTTCACCGCGAACGAGCAGCCGATGCCGGCGCGTTCCCTCGCCGCCCGCTACGCCGCCAAGGAGGCCTTCATCAAGGCTCTCGGCGGCTCGGACGGGGTGTACTGGCGCGAGATCGAGGTGCGAAACGATGCCGAAGGGCGACCGTTCTTCTCGCTCACGGGCGCGACCGCTGCCACGGTCATCGCGCGCGGCATCAGCACGATGCACGTCTCGATGTCGCACGACGGCGGATTCGCCACGGCGTATGTGATCGCCGAGCTTCGGCCGGATCGCCCGGTCGGAGGGAAGGGCCTGTGATGGTTTCCGACTCGACCGCTCAGCCGTTGCGCGAAGCGGTGATCGACACCGACGCGATCACGGCCAACACCCGGACGTTCGGCGCGCTCACGAGCACGCCCATCCTCGCCGTGGTGAAGGCGAACGCGTACGGCCACGGCGCTGTTCGCACCGCGCGCGCTGCCCTCGCAGGGGGCGCGGTGATGCTCGGGGTGACCGATCTGTCCGAGGCGTTCGAACTGCGCGAAGCGGGCATCACAGCCGACATCCTGTCGTGGCTGCACGCTCCCGGCACGCGATTCGAGCGGGCCGTGGCAGAGCGCATCACGATCGGCATCTCCACCCTGGAGCAGCTCAGCGCCGCGATCGACGCCGGATCGGTGGCGAACCCGGCGCGCGTGCACCTGAAGCTCGACACCGGGCTCAGCCGCAACGGGCTGCCCCCGGAGGACTGGGATGAAGCGTTCGCGGTTGCTCTGCACGCACGGCAGGCTGGTGTCCTCGACGTGGACGGACTGTTCTCGCACGTCTCCAACACGTCCGACGCCGACGACAGGGCGGCCCTCGCCGCATTCCTCGACGGGGTCGAGCGCGCTGCGGCGATCGGCATCCGCCCGCGGCTGCGGCACATCGCCGCCACGGCCGCGGCGATCGGACTCCCCGACACTCGACTGGACCTGGTGCGCATCGGCATCGGCCTGCACGGACTGAGCCCCGATCCGGACAAGTTCCGCGCGGCGGAGCTGGGTCTGCGTCCCAGCATGACCCTGCGAGGCACGGTGGCGAACGTCCGGCGGGTTCCCGCTGGAACCGGGCTCTCCTACGGCTACGCCTATCGCACCGAACGGGAGACCACGCTGGCGCTGGTGCCGCTCGGGTATGCCGACGGGATCCCGCGGCAGGCATCCAACCGAGCGCCGGTGCGGATCGGCGATGCGGTGCTGCGCGTGTCGGGTCGCATCGCGATGGACCAGTTCATCGTCGACGTCGGCGATGCGCCCGTCGCGGTGGGAGACGAGGTCGTGCTGTTCGGCGACCCCGCCGCCGGGGATCCCGCGGTGGAAGCGTGGGCGGACGCCGCCGACACGATCAACTACGAGATCGTCACGCGCATCGGCGGCCGGGTGCCGCGGCGCGAGGTCACGGACGGGGCGACGGCGTGAACGAGGCACTGGTCGGAGACATCGCGGTCGATACCGCCGCCGACATGGAGGCGCTGGGCCGGCGTATCGGTGAATCCCTCGTCGCGGGCGACCTCATCGTGCTCACCGGCGCGCTCGGTGCCGGCAAGACCACGCTGACGCGGGGGATCGGTGCCGGTCTCGGGGTACGAGGTCCGGTGCAGAGCCCCACGTTCGTGATCGCCCGCACGCACCCGTCCCTCGTGGGCGGCGCCGCGCTCATCCACGTGGATGCCTATCGCCTCGGCTCCGCCGCAGAGCTGGATGATCTCGACCTCGACGTCGACGGGTCTGTGGTGATCGTCGAGTGGGGGCACGGCATGGTCGACGGGCTCCGCGATCGCTGGTGGGAGATCGAGATCGAGCGCCCCACGGGTGAGGAGGTCGGCGGCGTCGCCGACGACGACCTCGACGGCGACACGACCCGCCACATCCGCATCACGTCGCGCCCGTAGCGGAGGGCGCTCCGGGACCGCGCCAGCGAGACGACGGGCGCTCAGGGACCGACGGCTGGGCGCGGGATACCCTGGAGGGGTGATTCTCGCGATCGATACATCTCTGGGTTCCGCGGTCGCCGTGGTCGATCGTGACGGCACCGTGCTCGCCGAAGCGCACACCGATGATCGGCTCGGCCACGCCGAGGTGATCGGCGATCTGCTGGTTCGGGTGCTGCAGGAGGCGGGGGATCCCGTCATCACGCACGTTGCAGCGGGGATGGGGCCCGGTCCTTTCACCGGGCTTCGCATCGGAATCGCCGCCGCGCGGACGTTCGCTCTCGCGCGCGGTGCCGAGGTGGTGCCGGTGGTGAGTCACGACGCGATCGCGCTCGGCCTTCTGGAGGCCGACGACGACGCGGAGTTCGCGGTGGCGACCGATGCCCGGCGTCGTGAGATCGCCTGGACCGCGTACACCGGCATCGACGCCGACGGCCTCCCGGTCCGTCACGCGGAGCCGGGACTGGTGAATCGTGCCGAAGCGGAGATCGCCCTCACCGGCTGGATCTGGGGCGAGGCCGATCAGCTCGACGCCGGCCTGCTCGGTCGCGTCGCCGCGCGCGCGATCGCCGCGGGGCGCATCATCGGGCCAGACGAGCCGCTGTACCTGCGCTCGCCCGACGTCGCCGCGCCCAAAACCGTTCCTCCGAAGGCGGGAGCATGATTCTGCGCGATGCCGGCGTCGGGGACCTCGCCGCCATCATGGCTCTGGAGCATGCGTCGTTTCCAACCGACGCCTGGTCGGAGAACACGATGGCGGACGAACTCGCCTCGCCGCACACCCAGTACGTGATCCTCGTCGACGAGCACGAGACCGCGCACGGGTATGCGGGCTTGCGCGTTCTCTCCGGCTCGCCGGACTCGGATGTGCAGACCATCGCGGTCGCTGCCGAGGCCCGCGGACGTGGTTTCGGGCGACTGCTGTTGCACGAACTGCTGCGTCGTGCCGTCGATGCGGGCGCCCGCGAGGTCTTCCTCGATGTCCGCGATGACAACGAGCCCGCTCGCGCCCTCTACGTGTCTGAAGGATTCGAGGAGATCGGCCGGCGCCCGCGCTACTACCAGCCGGACGACGTCGACGCCGTGGTCATGAGACTGGCGCTGACCGCCGCCGTGAAGGAGAAGCTCACGTGAACCGCACGGAACCCCTGGTGCTCGGCATCGAGTCCAGCTGCGATGAGACCGGGATCGGCATCGTGCGCGGCCGCACACTGCTGAGCAACACGATCGCCTCGAGCATGGACGAGCACGCCCGCTACGGCGGCGTCATCCCCGAGATCGCCGCGCGCGCCCACCTAGAGGCCATGCAGCCGACGATCGAGGCCGCGCTGGCCGAAGCCGGGGTGACTCTCGACGACCTCGACGCCGTGGCTGTCACCAGCGGCCCCGGACTCGCGGGCGCACTGATGGTGGGTGTCGGTGCGGCCAAGGCGCTGGCGGTGGGCCTCGGCAAGCCGCTGTACGCGGTCAACCATCTGGTCGGGCACATCGCTGCGGACATCCTCGACGACTCCGCGGAGCCGCTCGAGTACCCGACCGTGGCCCTTCTGGTCTCCGGCGGACACACCTCCCTGCTCTTGGTGCGCGATCTCACGACCGATGTCGAACTGCTCGGCGAGACCATGGACGACGCGGCGGGGGAGGCCTTCGATAAGGTCGCGCGCTTGCTGGGGCTGCCGTACCCGGGTGGCCCCGAGATCGATCGCGCCGCAGCGAGCGGAGACCCGAAGGCGATCCGCTTCCCGCGCGGAATGTCCCGCGCCAGTGATATGGCGCAGCACCGCTACGACTTCTCGTTCTCGGGGCTGAAGACCGCCGTTGCGCGCTGGGTGGAGCAGAAGCGCGCCGCGGGCGAGGACATCCCGATCACCGATGTCGCCGCGAGCTTCCGCGAGGCCGTGGTCGACGTGCTGGTCACGAAGGCGCTCGACGCCTGTGCCCAGCACAACGTTCCGCGCCTGCTCCTCGGCGGCGGCGTGATCGCCAACCGTCGACTGCGTGAGGTCGCGCTCGAGCGCGGAGCGAAGGCCGGCGTGACCGTGCGGATCCCGCCGTTGTCGCTGTGCACCGATAACGGGGCGATGATCGCCGGGCTCGCCTCGGAGCTCATCATGTCCGGGCGCGAGGCCTCAACACTGGCGTTCGGGGCGGATTCGACCCTGCCGGTCACCGAGATCCAGGTGGCGCAGGCGGCGGGCGTGGGTCGCGATGGCTGACGACGAGTCGGGCACCGGATCAGCGTCGCCGGGAGGCGGCGAAGCCCCCGACGCCGACGCCGTTCCGCCGCTCGGCGCCGAGGCTGCGCCCGGCAACGACGTCGTCGTCGAATCGGCCGTTCGTGAGGATCTGGTGTCGGAGGACATCCTGGCCGAGATCGATCCAGACCACACCGGCTGGACCGCCGAGATCTCCGTCATCCGCCAGATCCCGGCACCCGCAGACGATCCGGAGCTCCGCGGTGCACCGCCCGTCAGCGACGAGCCCGTATCGCAGCCGACCCCGCAACAGCCGGAGGCGCTGTGGGCTCCCGCCGCGCTCGTGCGCAAGGGCATCGGCGGCAGCGCCCTGTCGTTCTCGATCTCGGCGCTCATCGGATCCTGCGTTGTCGGATGGCTGTTCCCGCTCGGCATCTTCGCCCTGATCTTGGGCATCGTGGCGGTACGTCGCCCGGCGGAGAGCACCTCGCTCGGCCGCTGGGCCATCGGACTCAGCATCCTCTCGCTCGTATACAGCGCCGGCTGGATCTGGTGGGTGGGCCGCCAGATCGGCTGGTGGTTCTGAGGGTGGCCGTCTGGCAGCAGTGATCGCGGCCGCACCGGAGCGTGGACTGCGTGCGGTTGCCGACAGCCCCCGCGCCCGCTCTATCGCGAACTCAGCGCGGCGTTGATCGCCTCGGCCACGGCCGCACTGGACTGCGGGTTCTGGCCCGTGATGAGGTTGCGGTCGCGCACGACGTGACTGGTCCACGGGGCGGCGTCTTCGATGATCGCGCCGAGATCGCTGAGACGGTCGGTCACGAACCACGGGGTGTTAGTGCCGAGGCCACCCGTGAGCTCTTCCTCGCGGGTGAAGGCGGTCATGCGGCGGCCCGCGAAGGTGAAGTGCCCGTCGTCGTCCACCGCGCTGAGCAGGCCGGCCGGGCCGTGACAGAAGGGCGCGATGAGCGCCTCACGGTCGTTCGCGTCGACCAGGATCCGTCCGAGGGTGGGATCGGACGCCAGATCGTTCATCGGACCGTGACCTCCGGGCAGCACGATCGCGTCGAACTCCTCGTGCGCGATCGCGTCGAGGGCCACGGGCACCCCCAGCCAGGCGTCGCTCGCGTCAAGGGAAGCGCGGAACTCCTCCGCGCGCTCGTCGCCGCCGATCACGGACGGGTCCAGGGAGGCCGGATCGACCGGAGGGCGTCGTCCTCCGGGCGTGGCCAGGACGATGTCGTGGCCGGCTGCGGCCAACAACCGACGCGCGACAATCAGCTCCTCCGCCCAGAAGCCCGTGCGATGCGTCGTGCCGTCCGCGAGGACGAGAGTGTCAGCCGCCGTGACGACCATGAGGATGCGTGACATGAGGGTTGCCTTTCGTTTCCCTCAGTGTTCGCCAGTGCCTCCGCGCTCGGTCATCGGCAGGCCTATCGACCCGATCAGAAACATCTGGTCACCGGATGATCGTGCGCAGTTCGTTTTCGATGTCGCGCACGCGCTGATTGCGCGCCGTCTCCCCGGAACGGGTGGCCACGTACACCGTGTTCAACGGGGCGACCTCAGGGGTGTCCAAGAGCACCAGCTCGCCACGGACGAGGTGGTCGCGCACAAGGTACTCGGGCAGGACGGACATGCCCGCGCCGGCGAGCACAGCATCGCGTACCCCGCGCAGATCGGGGATCACGGCGGTCACCGTCAGCCCGTCGGGGCGTCGAGCGAAGACGGACTGCCAGTACCGGCGAATGATCGGGAGATTCTGCGCGTATGCGACCACCGGAATCTCGGCCCACGGATCGAATTCGGTCCGCGGCGAATGGTCACGCCATCGCGGCGCGCCCACGAGCACGAATTCCTCGTCGTACAACGGTGCGGCGGAGATTCCGCGTGCGTGGGGGCGCACGGCGCTGACGACGATGTCCAACGCTCCAGCGCGCAGCATGTCCAGCAGTGAGTCAGCGACCCCGAACGTGAGTTGCACGGGCGCGCCGATCACGGCGACGATGTCGGCGAGCCGGGGCACCACCATCACGGAGAGCAGTTCGGCGGGACCGCCGAGCTGAATCGCTGTGGCAGGTGCGCTCAGGTGCGAGGTGAGGAGATCGTCGAGCAGATCGACGGATGCCGCTGCGGCGCGGGCGAGTTCGTCGCCGCGAGCTGTGGCGGTCACCCCGGTGCGTGTTCGATCGAAGAGCGGGTGCCCGCAGGCCGCTTCAAGCTCCTTGATTCGAGCGGTCACCGTTGGCTGCGAGAGGCCGAGGAGGGCCGCCGCCTCTGTCAGCGAGCCGGTGCGATGCACGGTGACGAAGGTGCGCAGATGCTCGAGGTCGGGGGATGCCATCGATACCTCAGTCCCGGCGGGCTGGCGCGGCCGGGTCCACACGATCCGCCAGGATCGCGACTCGCGAGTTGCCGCGCCGGGTGAGAACCAGCGTCGCCGACTCGCCGCCGGTGAGCTTCAGCTTGCGCCGCAGGATGGCTGGGTCCACGTCCACACCGCGCTTCTTGATCTCCAGGGTGCCGATGCCACGGGCCTTCAGCGCACGCGCCAGCTGCTTGACGTCGGTGGGGAGTTCCTCGCGCACGCGGAACGACTGAACGAATGGACTGGTGACGGCGGCGTCGCCGGTCACGTACGCGATGCCCGCGGAGAGCATTCCTGCATCCAGCGACCGCGCCACCTCACCGATCAGGCGCGCGCGGATCACGGCGCCGTCGGGTTCGTGCAGGAATGCGCCGAGGGTGCGCACCGGCTCATCCTCGGTATCGGCCGCTGCTGTCAGCTCATGCGTCTCGTCGCCGCGCATGACCAGCGCGGCGCGACGGATTCCCGGGCGGGCGAGCGCACCGAACCACAGGGCCAGCTCCACCACCGATCCGCCGTCGCTCACCCACTGCGCCTCCGCTTCGGCGGGGATCTCCGCGCGGTCGTGTGCTGGGCCAAGCTTCACGCCCACGGGCATTCGTTCGGCCAGCGCGTAGACCCAGGGCAGCGACGGGGCGTACTCGTCGGCGGCCACGCGCGTGGTCTCAGAATGACCGGCGGTGCGACGGGCGGGATCCAGCCAGGCCGCGTAGACATCGGAGAGGTCAGTCTCTTCGGCGCGGGCGTGACGGACGCGGACATCGTCGCCGAAGATCGCGAGGTTGTAGGCGGTGATGGCGGCGGTGACCTCATCCGCGTCCACCGCGAGTACCCGCAGGTCCGCGCCGGCGAAGGCGAGCGCGTCGCCGCCGATACCGCAGCCGAGATCGGCCACGCTGGTGATCCCGGCAGCCCGGAACCGACCGGCGTGACGGGCCGCGACCGGCATCCGTGTGGCCTGCTCGAGGCCGGCGCGGGTGAACAGCATCCGCTCGGCGAAGGGACCGAACTTCGCCGTCGCCCGGGTGCGCAGCCGCGCCTGGGTGACCACCGCGGACACGAGCTCCGGGCCGTGACCGGCGGCACGGAGCCGCGAGACGGCGCGGAGAGCGTCTTCGCTCGTGACCACCGCACCGGTGGCGTCGAGGAGGGCGAGACCCTCGGGCGTCAGCAGGGCCGTCAGCTCACTCATCTCCACTCCGACAGCCTACGCGGCGCTCCTCGGGCAGCGCAGTCTGATCGGTTCCTGAAGGATTGGCACTCGCGTTGCGTGAGTGCCAGCCGCCGTCCTACACTGGCATTAGCACTCGACTAGTGCGGGTGCTAACGAGTCTTGAATCGCAAGAAGGAAGAGGTAAACCGTGTCGGTTTCCATCAAGCCGCTCGAGGACCGCATCGTCATCAAGCAGGTCGAGGCTGAGCAGACCACTGCCAGTGGACTGGTCATCCCCGACACCGCCAAGGAGAAGCCCCAGGAGGGCGAGGTCGTGGCCGTAGGCCCCGGTCGCATCGACGACAACGGCAACCGCGTTCCGCTCGACGTCGCCGTCGGTGACCGCGTGCTCTACAGCAAGTACGGCGGCACCGAGGTGAAGTTCGGCGCTGACGAGTACCTGGTGCTCTCCGCTCGCGACGTTCTGGCGGTTGTCGTTCGCTGATCCTCAGCTGACGCTTTCGTCCGAAGGCCCGTGTGCACCCGCACGCGGGCCTTCGTCATGTCCCGTTCGACGCGAGAAACCCATGCGCGGCCGAGAAACCCCGCGTTGCGGGGTTTCTCGGACTTGCTTGGGTTTCTCGCGATGGGAGCGATGGGAGCGGGGG
>NZ_JBJDRI010000029.1:0-57884 GCF_044987425.1 Microbacterium sp. ZW T5_56
GAGGTCGTCGCGATGGACGGATTCAGTGGGTTCAAGACCGCCGCGACCGAGGAACTCCCCGACGCGGTCCTGGTGATGGATCCGTTCCATGTCGTCCGGCTCGCAGGCGACGCCCTAGACCGGACTCGACAGCGCGTCCAACAGGACACGCTCGGGCACCGGGGTCATGCCGGTGACCCGCTCTACGGTATCCGCCACACCCTTCACACCGGCGCGAGCTTCCTCACCGAGAAGCAAACCGCACGGCTCGACGCGGTGTTCGCCGTCGAGGAGCATGTGGAAGTCGAGGCGACCTGGGGGATCTACCAGCGCATCGTCGCGGCCTACCGTGAACCCGACAAGAACAAGGGCAAGCAGATGATGCGAGCCGTGATCGACGCCGTCAGCAGCGGCGTCCCCGCCGCTCTCGCCGAGGTCCGCCGCCTCGGGCGAACGTTGAAACAACGCGCCGCCGACGTGCTCGCGTTCTTCGACCGCCCCGGCACCAGCAACGGCCCCACCGAGGCGATCAACGGCAGACTTGAGCACCTCCGCGGCTCCGCGCTCGGCTTCCGCAACCTCACCAACTACATCACCCGATCGCTGCTCGAAACCGGAGGATTCAGACCCCACCTACACCCTCAAACGCGATGAACCCCATAACCCCAGGCTCTGCAACTGTGGAAAACACGAGTGCCCCGGCGTATACACGCCGAGGCACTCGGAAATAGTGGTTGAGCACACCATGGTAGAAACTTCGGCATAAACCCTTCGGTTAGCGACTCCCGATGCCCAACGCCCAGCGAATGAATATGTATTCGCGGCTCATAACAGGCGTTCTCTTGTCGAGAGTATCCAGTTGTCTCCCTGGAGAAGGCGAGGGGCTACCTCGAATCTCCCATCCGGTGAAGGTTGCCCCCCAGCGGCTTACTCTCAGCATACATCTTCCGGCTGTACAGGTCGAGCATGCGTCAACGCGGCCTCCCCCGTCGCTTCTGCTTGGAACGGTCTGGCTTCTTAGCGGAGAGCGTGTACTTGAGTCGGGCACTGACCGCAGATGACTGTCCGCTGCGCACATGGGCGTCCGGCGAGACGTTAAGGTAAGATCCCGGCGGCATGCTCCAAATTTCCAAGGTGGTCATCAGGTCGGACGTATTCTGAGCCGACTTCACATCCCAGTGGTAGCCGGCCCGCAGCACTCGCCCTCGCACTCGAAGCTCATGAGACCCGTGAGGTATGCCCTTCGGAGGACCCCACTCCCGGCTCTTGCCGTCTGTGCGGATCTTCGGCCCCTGGTACCGAGCACGGACCTTCACAGCATCCGTGAGCGGACATGCAACGTGGTCGTGACTCGGATCGAACACATGCATCGGCAGACAACGCGGATCGCGCTCGCCGTCACATTCGAGGGATGTCAGCTGAGCAGAGACGGCCCCTATTGCGTCAACGGGGCCGACACGGCCATTCACTTTGGCGAACACCGCCTTGTACCGGACGAACTGCTCCAGCTCCATCGTGTTCCTCTTCTGGCAGGAGTCGCGGGGATGGAAAGGCACTCGTGCATCGGTACCGATCTGGATGACGGCACAGTTGACGCGGTGCACCATCTGGTACATCTTCGAGGCGTCGATCCCGTTCATCACAAGAAAGTTGCCCTCGTTGCGTACGTTTACCTCGGAGAGGCGGTACGTCGTCACCGCCATGTCGGCTTCCTCCGCGAGCTTCTGCGCCGCTTTCCGCCAAACCTCAAACCGTGCCGAGCGCTCGTCGCGCGCGAGCGGCGGCGCGACGATGAAGACGCGAGCAGTTGTCATCGGTCTGCAGACGGAGCCGCCACTGCTCCCAGCGACAGCAAGGTTCGGTACAGGACGCCGAGCGGCAGACGCACGTCGCTCAATTCTGAGTCCGTCATCACCGACGCGGACGCCTTGAGAATATCGCGCTGCGTCAGCGGCCGCGCCTGGGCTTGCTGTGTCTGTGCGGACAACTCCGACGGGAACGCGTCGTCGGGAAGGGCTAGCCCCTCCTGTGCGAAGAACTCTTCGACGATGCCAACGACCTTCGCCCGCTGCTCCGCTTGTCAGCGACGGATAAGGACGTGGGGCACGCGCTCCCGGGGCACATCCACCCAGCGCTCGACTCTGGAGGGGTTCTCGTCACCGAAGACCCGCAACCAGCCGTCCGCGCATTCTTTCCTCCAGTCACGGACGTCCCCGGCCGAGACTGTCGGGAACCGTGGGCGTGCGTCCTCGTCCGCTTCGCTCGTCACCGCCCTCCCGGTGTGAGCGTCCCAGACATACGTCTCGCCGCTGCGATAGTCGATGACCGCGTCCCACAGATCACGACGAATGTGATGACGCTTCGTCGGAGACTTCTCAGTACCGGTTACCGGCGCAGCCGGTTTCGCGGGAGCAAGGAACTTCGCATGCCCGTGGGGGGACGATGAATCCAACTGAAGGAGGTCTGGGTAGCTTGCGGGCAGGAACCTCAGGTTCGGCCAGCCGAAGTCAGCCTCATCGAAGCTGGAGCCAGCAAGGTTCAGGAGTTGATTCTTCAGAACCGGCAACGACACGGAGTCTTCGCCACGGGCCTGCCTCTCACTCACGATCTGAACGACGTGCGCGCGAAGGCTCTCGGGGTCGCGACGCGCGGATGCCGTGTTGAGAATCCTCTGGACGTCTCCCGGCTCCACCCAGTCGTTCTCAGACCCCACTTCGGGCGAGCCGACCTGCCGAATGACACTGTCCGTCCCCACTCCGAGTACACGAGCGAGCTGGGATACGCGAGCGCGCACATGAGCGCTGGTGCTGAGAGTGGACATGTCACGGACTATAGCGAAAAGATGAAGAGGAAGAGCCATCAGCCGCCGCCGGGTGTGGCGAGCACGGCGATCATCGCGACGACGAGCAGCGCACCCGTGCCGATCCCGCTGAGGACCATCCACACCCGCACCCAGACGCGCATCGCCTGCTCCCGATAGAAGTGCAACCAGTCGTCCGCGGGAGCGACAACGGCGCGTCCGAGCACCACGGCATTGACCAGCTGCGGCGGGCGCCCGGCCGCGTCACCGAGGTCGAAGGCGAAGGCCAAGACGACGAGCACGCCGAACAACACCGCGAACACGGTGCCCCAGATCAGGGAACCGGACGCGATGCACCATGCCGACGCCACCCCGACGGCCACGGCCATGCCACCGGTGGCCCACGCCACCGGGCGGGGGAACTTTCTCACCCACCGGAAGCAGCTCAGGGGGAACCGCATACGGCGGCTCCCCCTGGCTGACACTCATCTTGCTGTCGCTCAGAAGTCCCAGTCGTCGTCTTGCGTGGCCACGGCCTTGCCGATGACGTAGGACGAACCCGAACCGCTGAAGAAGTCGTGGTTCTCGTCGGCGTTCGGCGACAGGGCCGACAGGATCGCCGGGTTCACGTTGGTGACGGTGGAGGGGAACATCGGCTCGTAGCCGAGGTTCATCAGCGCCTTGTTGGCGTTGTAGTGCAGGAACTTCTTGACGTCCTCGGTCAGGCCGACGCCGTCGTAGAGGTCCTGCGTGTACTGCACCTCGTTGTCATAGAGTTCGAACAGCAGGTTGAAGGTGTAGTCCTTCAGCTCCTGACGACGCTCCTCGGTCTCCTTCTCGAGACCCTTCTGGAACTTGTAGCCGATGTAGTAGCCGTGCACGGCCTCGTCACGGATGATGAGGCGGATGAGGTCGGCTGTGTTGGTGAGCTTCGCCTTGGACGACCAGTAGATCGGCAGGTAGAAGCCCGAGTAGAAGAGGAACGACTCCAGCAGCGTGGAGGCCACCTTGCGCTTGAGCGGGTCATCGCCCTGGTAGTAGTCCATGATGATCTGAGCCTTCTTCTGAAGGTTCGGGTTCTCCGTGGACCACCGGAAGGCCTCGTCGATCTCCTTCGTCGACGCGAGCGTCGAGAAGATGGACGAGTAGCTCTTCGCGTGCACCGACTCCATGAAGGCGATGTTGGTGTACACCGCCTCCTCGTGCGGGGTGATGGCGTCTGGGATCAGCGAGACCGCACCCACCGTGCCCTGGATGGTGTCCAGCAGCGTCAGGCCCGTGAACACACGCATCGTGAGCAGCTGCTCGTCCGGGGTCAGCGTGTTCCACGACTGGATGTCGTTCGACAGCGGCACCTTCTCGGGCAGCCAGAAGTTGTTGACGAGGCGGTTCCACACCTCGACGTCCTTCTCGTCCTCGATGCGGTTCCAGTTGATGGCCTGCACCTTGTTGACGAGCTTCAGCTTGTCCGGAGTCACACGTTGCCTTCCGACGGGGGAAATGAGAGATTCTCGGCCGGGAAGTCGTTAACCCCAGGCTCCCAAAAATACTACATCTAGGGACTGACACCGGAGCGAGACGCTAGATGGTGTGTTGGATCTCGTCCGACCGCGGTCCTCACCATGACGCTAGTTCGCGCCGTCGATCTTCTCGCGAAGCCAGGGGGACAGCGTCATCGCGAAGGTCGTCGCAAGGTGACTGTCGTCGAAGTACACGATGGTTCCGCCGATCACGGCGTGACACAATCCGTCGGCGGAGCACAGGATGTCACGGAGGTCGACAACCTCAGCTCCCGACTCCCGTGCGGCGTCCCGCAGCCAGGCGTCCGTGCCGGTCGGCGGCGACCACGCACACGGATCGTAAACGTCGCCCGCCGCTTCGACGCACTCCGGTGCCATGACCGGCTCAGCACCCTCCTGCGGCGGCCAGCTGTTGGGCATCCCCGGCGCTTCGGTCACGATGACCACCCGCTTGCCCGCTGCCCGCAGCGCCGCCAAGTACTCCCGTGCATTCGAGCCGATGAGGTTCACGTCCTTCACGCTCGCTCGAACGCCGATGATCACGAGCGTCAGATCGGGATCGGCGATCGCATCGGCGAACACCTTCTCCCCCCACGCGACGCAGGGCATGATTCCCGGATTCGGGTCGGCCGGCGCGGACTCGAATCCGGAGCACCCCACGCGGGTCCGCGCTTGGGCGTCCCAGTTCTCCTGCCGCGCGACCTCGGCCAGAGGGGTCAGCAGGTGCGACAGGTGAGAATCCCCGATGGCGAGCACACGGGGGCCGTCCCCCTTGTTCAAGATGCAGTCGACTTCCGTCGTCGGGTCCGCACCGGGAGAGCAGGCACCGGTGGCGCTCAGTCCCGTGCGGGTGAACTGGTCCTCGCTGGTCACGGCCGGATTGACGGTCTCGGTCACGGCGTACGGATCAGCGCAGTGGTTCGTGATCGCGTGCGCGCCGAAGCACGAGGCCGGGTCCGATGCCTGCTGAGCGACCGCGCTCTGCACGCTCTGCGCCTGCGCGATCATCGTCCACGCCGGGATCATGGTCACCGCGAGAACAACGGCCATGCCACCCGCCATTGCAGCGAACGTCGTGCGGCGAGTCGCAAGAACGCCGCGCGCTTGGCGCACGGGATCCTCTACAAAGCGCTTCGACAGAGCTCCAAGCAGGAGGGTGACGGCGGCGATCGTCAGAACGGCCGCCGGTCCCGGCGGCTTGTCCCGCACCATCAGATAGACGACGATCAGCGGCCAATGCCAGAGGTACACCGAATAGGAGATGTTGCCCAACCACTGCACCGGACCTGCGTGGGAGACGAACTGGGGCGACCACGCGTGATCGTCATCTCCCACCCAGAGCAGGAGCGCCGTGCCGACCACGGGAATCAGGGCGATCGACCCGGGGAACGGCGTTGTTGCATTGAAGACGAACGCGGGCACCACGACCATCATCACCGCGAGCCAGCTGACGATTCGACGCCACGTCCCGCCCAACTGCGGCATCGCGACCATCCCGACCAGCCCACCCAGCGCAAATTCCCATGCACGGGTGGGGGTGACGAAGTATGCCGACGGCTGCGATCGCGCGGTCTCGAGAATGGAGAAGACCAACGACGCGACGAACACCACCACCAGCACCCCGCCCACGACGGCACGGAAGTTCTTGACCGCGAGGCGCCGTGCGATGAACAGCGCCAAGACGATGAGTATCGGCCAGACGAGGTAGAACTGCTCCTCCACCGAAAGGGACCAGTAATGCTGTGCAATCGATGGGGTGTTGTGGGCTCCGAGGTAGTCCACGGAGTTCGCTGCGAGATTCCAGTTGACGACGTAGAGGCCGGCGAACGCCAACTCCGCGTAATTCTGAACCCGCAGCGACGTCGGCACGAAGAGGGACACGACAATGGCGGAGACCACCAGCACGAGAACCGCGGCCGGCAGGAGGCGACGCACCCGTCGCGCCCAGAACTGGGTGAGGTCGACGTTGCCGGTGCGATCGACCTCGCGCAGCAAGTGCGAGGTGATCAGGAACCCCGAGATCACGAAGAAGACGTCGACGCCGATGTAGCCGCCCGGCAGCGCCACCGGAACCAGGTGGAAGATGACGACCAGGGAGACAGCGAGAGCTCGAAGCCCCTGGATGTCTTTGCGGGCGATGGACGGCGGCACGGGAGCCAAGTCTATGGGCCTGCCGGGACGATCCCTACGCACCCGCCCACACCTCTCGGCGCGCGAAGGCCGCTGGCGCTGCCCATTGATGACAGAACGGGGCGCACCGTCCGGTGCGCCCCGTTCCCGTCCTGACGTGCGTCACAGCATGCAGCTGACGCAGCCCTCGACCTCGGTGCCCTCGAGTGCCATCTGACGCAGGCGGATGTAGTAGATCGTCTTGATCCCCTTCTTCCACGCGTAGATCTGGGCACGGTTGATGTCGCGAGTGGTGGCGGTGTCCTTGAAGAACAGCGTCAGCGACAGTCCCTGGTCCACGTGGCGGGTAGCCGCCGCGTACACGTCGATGACCTTCTCGTAGCCGATCTCGTACGCGTCCTGGTAGTAGTCCAGGTTCTCGTTCGTCATGAACGGCGCCGGGTAGTAGACCCGGCCCAGCTTGCCTTCCTTGCGGATCTCGATCTTCGACGCGATCGGGTGGATCGAGCTGGTCGAGTTGTTGATGTACGAGATCGATCCGGTCGGCGGGACCGCCTGCAGGTTCTGGTTGTAGATGCCGTGCTTCTGGACCGAGTCCTTCAGCGCGGCCCAGTCCTCACGCGTGGGCAGCTGGTGCCCCGCGAAGAGGGAGTCGACCGTCTCGCTGGTGGGCAGGAAGTCGTTCTCCAGGTACTGGTCGAAGAACGTGCCGGACGCGTACGTGGAGTCCTCGAAGCCGTCGAAGTGCTCGCCGCGCTCGATCGCGATCTTGTTCGACGCGGTCAGCGCGTGGAACAGGACGGCTGCGAAGTAGACGTCGGTGAACTCGACCGACTCCGGCGAACCGTAGTAGACGTGCTCACGAGCCAGGAAGCCGTGCAGGTTCATCTGGCCGAGACCGATGGCGTGCGAACGGTCGTTGCCGTCTTCCACCGAGCGCACCGAGGCGATGTGGCTCTGGTTGGAGACCGCGGTCAGCGCGCGAATGGCGGTGTCCACGGTGCCCGCCAGGTTCTTGCCGTCCATCGCGAGAGCGATGTTCATCGAGCCCAGGTTGCACGAGATGTCCTTGCCGATCACGTCGTACGACAGATCGGTGTTGTAGGTGGTCGGGGTGTTGACCTGCAGGATCTCAGAGCAGAGGTTGCTCATGTTGATCCGACCCTTGATCGGGTTGGCCTTGTTCACCGTGTCCTCGAACATGATGTACGGGTAGCCCGACTCGAACTGGATCTCCGCCAGAGTCTGGAAGAACTCGCGCGCGTTGATCTTCGTCTTCTTGATGCGGGGGTCGTCGACCATCTCGTGGTACTTCTCGCTCACCGAGATGTCGCCGAACGGAACGCCGTACACGCGCTCGACGTCGTACGGCGAGAACAGGTACATGTCCTCGCCCTTCTTCGCGAGCTCGAAGGTGATGTCCGGCACCACGACACCCAGCGAGAGCGTCTTGATGCGGATCTTCTCGTCGGCGTTCTCGCGCTTGGTGTCGAGGAACTTCATGATGTCGGGGTGGTGAGCCGACAGGTAGACGGCACCGGCACCCTGACGCGCGCCGAGCTGGTTGGCGTAGCTGAAGCTGTCTTCGAGGAGCTTCATCACGGGGATGATGCCCGAGGACTGGTTCTCGATCTGCTTGATGGGAGCACCCGACTCGCGGATGTTCGACAGCAGCAGCGCTACACCGCCGCCGCGCTTGGAGAGCTGCAGCGCGGAGTTGATGCCGCGGGAGATGGACTCCATGTTGTCTTCGATGCGCAGCAGGAAGCAGCTGACGAGCTCGCCGCGCTGTGCCTTGCCTGCATTGAGGAACGTGGGGGTGGCCGGCTGGAAACGACCCGAGATGATCTCGTCGACGATCTGCTCGGCGACCTTCTCATCGCCGTCGGCGAGCGCGAGCGCGCTCATCACGACACGGTCCTCGAAGCGCTCCAGGTACCGCTTGCCGTCGAAGGTCTTCAGCGTGTAGCTGGTGTAGTACTTGAACGCGCCGAGGAAGGTCTCGAAGCGGAACTTGGCCGCGTATGCACGGTCGTTGAGCTTCTGGATGAAATCGAGCGAGTACTTCTCGAGCACGGCCGGCTCGTAATACTCCTTCTCCACCAGGTAGTCCAGGCGCTCCTTGAGCGAGTGGAAGAACACGGTGTTCTGGTTGACGTGCTGCAGGAAGTACTCGCGCGCAGCGCGGCGGTCGGCGTCGAACTGGATCTTGCCGTCCGCGTCGTAGAGGTTGAGCATCGCGTTCAGCGAGTGGTAGTCCATACCCTCGTACGCGGGGTTCGCCTTGAAGTCGCTGACCTCGGTCACTGCTGCTTCCACCATCGTTCCAATCCGTTGCTCACCTGAGCCACGTCATCCGGCGTGCCGAAGAGTTCCACTCGATACAAATGCGGCACGTGGCACTTGCGGGAGATGATGTCGCCGGCGAGGCAGTACGCCTCACCGAAATTCGTGTTGCCCGCCGCGATGACACCGCGGATCAGGGAACGGTTGCGCGCGTCGTTCAGGAACCGGATCACCTGCTTGGGGACCGCGCCGTGCCCGTCACCTCCGCCATAGGTAGGGGTGACGAGCACGTAGGGTTCTTCGACAACGAGCGGCTCATCGGCTCGGTGCAGCGGGATCCGAACGGCCCGCATACCCAGCTTTTCGATGAAACGCGCCGTATTGCCAGACACGCTGGAGAAGTAGACCAGCAGCGGTGTATCCGCCACGGGGTGGGAAGGCGTCGTGCCGAGACCCGGCGCCTGCGGAGCCAGCAGGACCGACATACGCCGATCCGATCAGGCGAGGCGGGCGGCGAGCTCGTCGATCTTGTCGGGACGGAAGCCCGACCAGTGGTCGCCCTCAGTGATCACGACAGGCGCCTGCATGTACCCCAGAGCCTTGACCTGCTCGAGAGCGTCAGCATCCTGCGTGACATCGAGGATTTCGTACTCGATGCCCTTGGAGTCGAGTGCGCGGTAGGTCGCGTTGCACTGGACGCAGGAGGGCT
The DNA here is from genome assembly GCF_044987425.1 of Microbacterium sp. ZW T5_56. NCBI lineage: Bacteria > Bacillati > Actinomycetota > Actinomycetes > Micrococcales > Microbacteriaceae > Microbacterium > Microbacterium sp. ZW T5_56. The sequence goes on from NZ_JBJDRI010000029.1 coordinate 9,425, forward strand.
TCGTGTAGACCGTTACAGACATTTTGACCGTCTTTCCCCTCTGGTGATCTTGGTGTGTGGCCGGCAACCGGTGCCGGAGCTCCAATACTACATATAGGTGTCGACATTGGAAGTGACCACAAGAGGTAGTAGTTACATTCGTGTAGTTATCCACCGTCCTCCACAGGGTTCAACACAGGTTGTCCACGATTTCATCCACAACCGGCGAACGAATCTGGGAACCTGAAACCCGCGTGAAAGCCGGGGTGTCGGACGCCACGGCCTCGTCCTTCCACAGGTTGGACGCTACGCCGGGCCTCCGACATTGGAATCCGGTGGACAATCCGAACTCGGCGTGTCGCGGCGTGTCGTGATCAACCCGCCGAGCGCCACGCCGCAGCACCTCCTGAGCGGGCTCCCCGAACGGTAATCTGGACTCTCGTGGCCGGGTACCAGGATCTGCTGCGCACGCCAGGCGTCGCGCGCATCATCATCGCTCAGCTCGTCGCGCGCTTCCCCAACGGGATGACGAGCCTGGCCATCCTCATGCACGTCGAGCAGATCACCGGCTACTACGCCGCCGCGGGTCTCGTTCTGGCTGCGACTTCTGTAGGCCAGGCCATCGCCGGTCCCGTCGCGAGCCGGTGGATGGGCCGCTGGGGAAGCCGCCCCGTCATCGGCACCATGATCGGCATCTGCGCTGCGGCTCTCATCGCCATCACCACACTCCACCTCGTCGTTCCCGAGGCGATGGTGCGCGGCGACGGCAGCGTGTTCCCCCCGATCGTCTTCATCTACATGGTGCTGGGCTTCATCGCGGGCCTGGCCACTCCCCCGATCCAGTCGGCGGTGCGCACCATCTACCCGAAGATGGTCAACTCCCGCCAGCTCACTCCGCTGTTCTCCCTCGACGCCTCGCTGCAGGAGATCATCTGGATCATCGCACCGGTGCTCATCACGCTGGTGAGCACGCAGATCAACACCGTCGTCGGACTCTTCACGATCGTGGCGATCCTCGTCGGCGGCGGCACCTGGTTTCTCGTGCTGCCGGAAGTCGGACGCGTCCGCATTCCGCAGAGCCGTCGCGGCTTCGGCAAGGTGCTCGGCAAACCCGCCGTCCTGCTCGCCACCGTGGTCGGTTTCCTCCTGATCGGCGCCTGCACCGCGGTGGAGGCAGGTGTGATCGCCACCTTCGGACACGGAGGCGTCGAGGCCGGTCTCGTGCTGGCGGTGTTCTCAGTGGGCTCACTGGCCGGCGGGCTCGTATCGGGCGCGATCCCGATCAGCCGCTGGGCGATGGCGCGCCGCCTCCTCATCGTCGCCGTGGGACTCGCCGTCATCCCCTTCTTCGTGAATCCCGAATGGGTGGGTCAGCCCTGGGCGATCGGTACCGCGCTGACGCTCGCCGGCATCGGTGTGGCGCCCGCGCTGGCGGTGCTGTTCGCGATGACCACGGCCAGCGTGAAGTTCAGCGACACGGCCGAGGCCTTCGGCTGGGTGGCCACCGGTCAGCTCATCGGTGGTGCTGCGGGATCGGCCCTCGCCGGCTTCCTCATCGACGGCATCGGCCCGGCCGGAGCGTATATCGCAGCCGCCGGACTTGCGCTGGTGGGAACCGTGGTCTCCACCGTCTTCGTCCGCGGATTCCCGGACCTGCGACATCGCGATGCCGCGCCGATTCCGGACACGGCGCCGATCCAGACCGTCTCCTGACTTCCGCTGACGCCGCGGGCTCTTGACGCCCGATGACGCCGCGGGAATAGCGCGCGGCGGCTCCCGTGTTGGCGGCAGCATGAGCAATCGCACCGTGTGGCAGACCGCGTTCGGCGGACCCGAGAACATCGAGATCGTGGATGCAGACGTCCCCACGCCCGGCCCCGAAGAAGTCCGCGTGCGCGTCGCGGCCGCTGGCCTCAACCCCGTGGACTGGAAAGTGGCGGCATCTGAGCAGATGGCCCGGGCGTTCCATGTCAGCGTGCCGGGTGGATACGGCAGCGACTTCGCCGGAGTGATCGACGCGGTCGGCGACCGCGTCGGGTCCTGGAGCGTCGGCGATCGTGTGCTCGGCGCCGCACGTGGGCATGCCATCGCCGACTACATCGTCGCTCCCGTGTCGAAGCTCGTGCCGGTGCCCGAGACCGTCAGCCTCCAGACGGCCGCGACCCTCGACATCGCCGGACGAACGGCGGCCGCCGCGGTGGACGCCCTCCATCTCACGGCGGACGATGCGGTGCTGATCGGCGGTGCCGCCGGCGGCGTCGGCGTCATCGCGGTGCAGTTGGCGGTCGCGACCGGAGCGCAGGTCATCGCGACGGCGTCAGAGCGCAACCACGACTTCCTGCGCCAGCTGGGTGCCGTTGCGGTGGCCTATGGCCCCGGCCTCGCGGACCGCGTCCGTGCGGCTGCGGACCGGTCGGTGACAGCGGCGACCGATCTGCAGGGTACCGAGGCCATCGATGCCGCGATCGAGCTCGGCGTCTCCCCCGAGCGGATCACGGCGATCGCCGCGGGCGGCGCGTCGCTCCCCGCCGGTGTGACCGCCACCGGAGGCGGCAACGCGCGTCCCGACGCTCTTGCCGACATCCAGCGACGCATCGGCGACGGGTCGCTGCGCATCGAGATCGCGGAGGCGTATCCACTGGAGGAGACGGCTGCCGCGGTGGAGCGTCTGCGCGAGGGTCATGTGCGCGGCAAGCTCGTGATCGCGGTGGACCCCACGCTCGTCTGACACCCACCGCCGCCCACACGCGGCCCGGCGCTGAGCGTGCAGGGACAGAATGGAGGTATGAGCGTGTTCGATCCTGCCGAGTACCTTCCCGACGATCTTCTGGAGCGCATCCGGTCCCGCGCGGCGCAGGTCGATGCGGACAACGTCTTTCCGCGGCAGGACCTGGATGAACTACGAGAGGTCGGATACCTGAAGATTCTGGTGCCCGCCGATCGCGGCGGCGCCGGGCTCTCGCTGGAGCAGGCCGCTGTGCTGCAGCAGCGCCTCGCCGGAGCGGCACCCGCGACCGCCGTGTCGATCAACATGCACCTGGTGTGGACCGGCGTCGCGAAGGTGATGCGCGATCGTGGCATCGACGCGCTGTCCTTCGTGCAGGAGGGGGCCGCGCGCGGCGAGGTGTTCGCTTTCGGGATCAGCGAAGCGGGCAACGACCTGGTGCTCTTCGGCTCCGATACCACCGCCGTGCCGCAGTCCGATGGCGGTTACGCGTTCACGGGAACGAAGATCTTCACCTCGCTCGGCCCAGTCTGGGACCAGCTGGGCCTGCACGGCCTCGACGAGTCCGACCCCGAGAACCCGAAGCTGATCTATGCGTTCGTGCCGCGCTCGGAGCAGGTCGTCACTCGCGATGACTGGGACACCCTGGGGATGCGGGGCTCGCAGTCGCGCACCACAGAACTGCACGGCGCCGTCGCGCCGGCCGATCGGATCGCGCGGATCGTCGCTCCCGGGCCCAATCCGGATCCCATCGTGTTCGGGATCTTCAGCGTGTTCGAGGTGCTGCTCGCGTCGGTGTACACCGGGATCGCGCGGCGGGCCCTCGAACTCGCGGTCGAGACCGCTGGAAAGCGCCGCTCCAAGAAGACGGGCAAGTCGTATGCCCAGGATCCGGACATCCGCTGGCGCATCGCGGAGATGGCGCTCGCCTACGACGCGCTGCCGCCACAGATCGCCGCGATCGCTCGCGACGTCGATGGAATCGTTGACAACGGAGCGCGCTGGTTCGCGATGCTGTCGGGAGTGAAACACCGCGCCGTCGTCATGGCCAAGGACGTCGTGGACAACGCGATGCTCGTCGCCGGCGGCTCCAGCTTCTTCACTCGCAACGAGCTCTCGCGCCTCTATCGCGACGTGCTGGCGGGGATGTTCCACCCCTCCGACCCCGAATCCGCCCACGCGACCGCAGCGTCCGCCCTTCTCGGCCCCGTGGAACCATGACCCGCGAAACTTCCGTCTGTGGGCGACAATCGGCGCATTGCGGTGATTCTCGCCCACAGACGGACGTCTCGCGGAATATGGGTAAGCGGAACCCGGGCAGGAGGCACGACGATGACGAATGATCCTCGAGCCGCTGCGGCGGAGTACCGCGCAGCGAGAGGCGACCGTCCGACCGACGGGAACGCGGGCCGGGACGGCAACGACGACGGGCCGGCGGCAGGGACGACAGGCGGGCAGCGTTCTGAACCACAGCGGACGTGGACGGCGGCGGACCGCGCGGCTTACGTCGAGACCGCGCTCCAGCAGGCGATGCGCGAGGGAGCGTTCGACGACCTGCCGGGGGCAGGCAAGCCGATCGAGGGTCTCGGCACCCACCACGATCCCGACTGGTGGATCCGCCGCAAGATCCAGACAGAAGACCTGCGCGGGCTCGGTCCCGCAGCCCTCACCCTGCGCGTCGAGGATCGCGAGTTCGAGCAGCGGCTGGACGCCTCACCCGCGAATCCGACGTCCGCGAAGCGGTCGAGGACTTCAACCGTCGTGTGAAGCGCGCCCGGCTGCAGCTGCTGGGTGGGCCGCCCGTCGTCACCCCCTTGCGGGACGCCGACGCCGAAGTCCAGTCCTGGCTCGAGCGCCGTACCCAGCACGTGACGGAGCCAACGCAGCCGCCCTCCCGTCAGTGGTTCCGCCGCAACCGCTGAGCCGCGGGTTCTGGCGCCGATGCGCCCAGCGCCGTCGGTGTGGGCCCCGCGTCTCGCTTCGCGTGCGCGCGACGGGGTTACTTACCCGTGACCTCGAAGGCCTTGAGCATCTCCTCGATGGCCTGCTCGCGCTCGTCGCCGCCGGATTCCATCATGTGACTGACGTGGGTGCGGAGGTGATTCTCCAGCAGCAGACGGTTGAGGGATTCCAGGGAGCGCTGGATCGCACGGGACTGCGTGATGATGTCCATGCAGTACTCCTCGTTGTCGATCATCTTCGCGACGCCGCGCAGCTGACCCTCCAGGATGGCGGTGCGGTGCAATGCGCGCTTCTTGATGTCCTCGATCACGTCTTCAGCGTACCGCCGAGGCGCATCGCCTCGACCGTGCTGAGCGATGCGAAGATGTGGCCATGGCGCCCACACCCATCGAACTGCTCTCTCCGGCCGACCAGGAGCGGCGTCGTGCCCTCTCCCGTATGAAGACGATCGCGCTCGCCGCGCTGATCGCGATGGCCGTGCTGTTCTGCATCGGCTTCGTGCTGCAGGAGCGCTACCCGGCCTGGGGCTACCTCCGCGCGGCGGGTGAGGGCGGCATGGTGGGTGCCCTCGCCGACTGGTTCGCCGTCACCGCGCTGTTCCGCCGCCCGATGGGGCTGCCCATCCCCCACACCGCGATCATCCCCAGCCGCAAGGACGAGATCGGGCGCACGCTGGGCGAGTTCGTCGAGACCAACTTCCTCGCCGGTGACGTCGTCCGCCAGAAGCTGGACACCACCCCGATCGCCGCGCGACTGGGTTCATGGCTGCGCGAGGAGCCCAACGCCCAGCGCATCGGCAGCGAGCTGTCCACCGCCGCAGCAGGGATTCTCCGCGCGCTGAGCGATGACGATGTGCAGGACCTCATCAGCGATCTCGCCCGCCGTCACCTCATCGACCAGGACTGGGCCACCCCGGCAGGCACGTGGCTCGGCCGCATCGTGGAGACGGATGCCCAGCGCCCCGCCGTCGACCTCGCCGCCGACACGGTCGCGAACTGGCTGAGCAGCAACCACGCCGCCTTCCAGGGGCTCATCTCCCGTCGTCTGCCCGGCTGGGTGCCGAAGCTCGCGCACCGCTTCGTCGACGACACTGCGTACAACGAGGCGGTCAAGTTCGTCGACGCGGTCCGCGAAGATCCGAATCACCCGGCCCGGCACGCCATCGACGGCTATCTCGCCCGCCTCGCCGACAACCTGCAGCACGACCCGACGACCCGCGCCAAACTCGAAGGCGCCAAGAGCGGCGTGTTCGACAGCCCCAAGGTGCGGCAGCTGGCGAGCGACGCCTGGCAGACGGTCAAGACCGGGCTCATCACCGCTCTGGAGGACGAGGACAGCGCTCTGCGTGCCCGCATCGACGCCGCACTCGCCGACATCGGCGCTCGCCTCGCGGACGACGCATCGCTGCAGCGCCGCGTGGACGGCTGGGTGACCAACGCCGCCGTCTTCCTCGTGGACCGCTACCGCCACGACATCGCCAGCATCATCACCGACACCGTCGAGCGATGGGACGCCAGCGAGACGACGGAGAAGATCGAGCTGATGGTCGGTCGCGACCTGCAGTACATCCGCCTCAACGGCACGGTCGTCGGTGCACTCGCCGGCGTCACGATCTTCGCGGTCGCGCACGCCGCGATTCAGCTGTTCGGCTGATCAGGCCCGGCGGGTCCAGGTCTCGAAGCGATAGGCCGGTCCACGTTCGGACGGCGCGAAGTCGGGAACGCCCGGCGACGCCGCCGTGAGCACGAACTCCGACGGGAGCTGCGGCGCGTGAGTGTCGCCATCCGGGATGTCCAGATCGAGCACGGTCACCAGCACCTGATCGGCCTCGGGCAGGAACTGCTCGTAAACCGAACCGCCGCCCACCACCCAGATCTCATCGCTCCCGTCCGCGTCACCCGCGAGGGCGAGGGCTTCGTGAACGTCTGTGGCGACCAGCCCCCCCGCTTCTCGCACCTCGGCGGCAAGCGCGTCGTCATGGGTCAACACAATGTTGGTGCGCTCGGAGAACGGCCGGAAGCGCGGCGGAATCGACTCCCACGTGCGCCGTCCCATGATCACGGGGTGGCCCATCGTGGTGCGCTTGAAGTACGCCATGTCTTCGGGCGCGCGCCACGGCATGCCACCGTCGCGACCGATGACGCCATCGACGGTCTGAGCCCAGATCAATCCGATGCGCGACATCTCACACCGCCACCGGCGCGCTGATCTGCGGGTGGTGCTGGTAGTCGTGCACCGTGAAGTCCTCGAACTCGTAGTCGAAGATGCTGTCCGGGGTGCGCGTGAAAGTCAGCGTGGGCGACGGGTACGGCTCGCGTTCCAGCTGCGTGCGGACCTGTTCGAGGTGGTTGTCGTAGATATGGCAGTCGCCGCCGGTCCACACGAACTCCCCCGGCTCCAGCCCCGTCTGCTGCGCGATCATCCGCGTGAGCAGGGCGTAGGAGGCGATGTTGAACGGGACCCCGAGGAACATGTCGGCGGAGCGCTGGTACAGCTGGCACGACAGGCGCCCGTCGGCCACGTAGAACTGGAAGAACGCGTGGCACGGCGGCAGCGCCATGTTCGCGATCTCCGCGACGTTCCACGCCGACACGATGATGCGACGCGAGTCGGGATTGACTTTCAGCTGTTCGATGACCTGACTGATCTGGTCGATGTGCCCGCCGTCAGGGGTGGGCCAGGAGCGCCACTGCACGCCGTAGACCGGGCCCAGTTCGCCGTCTTCATCGGCCCATTCGTTCCAGATGCGCACACCGCGCTCCTGCAGCCAGCGCGCGTTCGAGTCGCCACGAAGAAACCACAGCAGCTCCAGGGCCAAGGACTTGAAATGCACGCGTTTGGTGGTGATGAGCGGGAAGGCATCGCCGGCGAGATCAAAGCGCAACTGGCGTCCGAAAACGCTCGTCGTCCCCGTGCCGGTGCGATCCGTCTTGTGGGTGCCATTCTCCAGCACGTCACGCAGCAGGTCCTCGTACGGGGTCGGGATGCTCATGCTCCGATCCTAGTTCGACCGATGACGCGCGGGCTCAGCGGGCGCGAATGACGAGCTCCGGGGTGACGAGCTTCCGCGCGCGCTGCGGGTCGGACGAAGCCGGCAGCACATGACGACCGTCGGGACCCATGAGCAGACGCAGCACGGCGCCAGCGACCTTCTCCGGGCGCTGCTCGACGCTTGACAGGCCCAGTGCTTCGGCGGCCGGCGTGTTGTCGAAACCGATGATCGGCAGAGAGCCGCGACCGGCCGAGGCAGCCGCGAGCAACGCACCGATGGCCAGTGAGTCGCTGGCGCACACCACCGCGTCCACCTCGTGGACTCCCGCGGTGGCTGCCTCGCGAGCCGCCGCGACGTCATCGACGCTGCGCCAGCGCGGACCGGTGGCGGAGGCAGCGGCCATCGCCTCACGCCAGCCGCGTTCGCGGTCGTCACCCGTTCCTGATCCCTCGGGCCAGCCAAGGAACGCGACGCGACGGCCATGCGTGAGCGCGTGCTCTGTGGCCTGTCGGGTACCCGCGGCGCCGTCGACATCGACCCACGGATGCGAGGGCTCCGCGCCGTCGTCCCAGGGCCGACCGAAGGCCACGAACGGCAGCCGACGCGACGCGAGGAAGGACGTCCGCGGGTCGCCGCGGAATGTGCCGGTGAGCACCGCCGCGTCGATCTCACCGCCGTCGGTGATCTCCGTGAGGCGAGCGACCTCCTCCTCCGGGGTGCGCGCGGCGTAGACGAGGATCCGCATGCCGCGGTCACTCGCACGTTCAGCCAGCGCATGGACAAAGCGGTCCAGCACCACGCCGGACACGCCACCGAGATACGGGTCGAGGTGGATGCCGATGGTTGAGCTGCGCTGCGTGCGGAGCATCCGTGCAGCGGCGTGGGTGCGGTAGCCGAGCTCCTCGATCGCCGCCGCGACGCGTTCGCGCGTGGCGGGACGCACGATGTCTGGCGAGTTCAGAACGTTCGAGACGGTCTGGCGTGACACACCCGCACGGCGAGCGACATCCTCCACCGTGGGAGCACGACCCATCGCGTCCCTCCTCTCCGATCCGGCACCTGCCTGCACATCATATGCGCCGCGCGGATGGGCTTGACACGACCGGACCGGTCTGCTTAATGTTTGTCCAACCTGAATTTGATCGTTCAAATTGGCCGTGTGCACATGCGCGGCGATGGACGATCGCGCACCTGAGCTCCCGAAGGAGAGAGTCATGACGAAGAACGCACGCACCCTGGTCGGTGCCGGTGCCCTGATCGCGGTGAGCGCCCTCACCCTCACCGCCTGCGGATCCGGATTCTCGTCCGGCGACACCACCGGTGACACCGGCTCGTCGGCCGGCGCGTCAGCTGGCACGGAGGGCGGGCTGACCAGCTCGGACAGCGCCCTCACCGTCCTCATCGGATCGTCGGGCGACGCGGAGACGAAGGCCGTCACCGACGCCGTGGCCGCGTGGTCGAAGGAGTCCGGCACCGAGGCCAGCGTGCAGGTGGCCAGCGACCTGAACCAGCAGCTGTCCCAGGGCTTCGCCGCCGGCAAGCCCGCCGATCTGTTCTACCTGTCCACCGATCAGATCGCCGGCTTCGCCCAGAACGGGTCGCTGAAGGCGTACGGTGACGAGCTCACCAACAAGAGCGACTTCTACCCGTCGCTGGTGCAGAACTTCACCGTGGACGGCCAGTTCTACTGCGCTCCGAAGGACTTCTCCACCCTCCAGCTCGTCATCAACACCGACCTCTGGAAGGCTGCCGGCCTCACCGACGCCGACCTCCCGAAGACGTGGGACGACCTCGCCGCTGTCGCGAAGAAGCTCACCACCCCCGAGCACGTCGGCCTCGCCTTCGGTGGCGAGTACGCCCGCGTCGGAGCGTTCATGGCCGAGGCCGGCGGCGGACTGGTCAAGGATGGCAAGGCCATCGCCTCCGATGAGGCCAACGTGACCGCCCTCGACTACGTCAAGACCCACCTCGCCGACGGCACCTTCGCCTTCGCGAAGGACGTCGGAGCCGGATGGGGCGGCGAGGCGCTGGGCAAGCAGTCGGCCGCGATGGTGATCGAGGGCAACTGGATCACCGGCGCGATGAGCAACGACTACGCCGGCGTGAACTACCAGGTGGCCGAGCTGCCGGAAGGCCCCGCGGGCAAGGGCACGCTGCAGTTCACCAACTGCTGGGGCATGGCGGCGGACAGCCCCAACCAGAAGGCGGCGCTCGACCTGGTGCAGTACTTGACCAGCGCCGACAGCCAGCTCGCGTTCTCGAAGGCCTTCGGCCCGATGCCGTCGATCCAGTCCGCTGCTGACGCGTGGAAGAGCGCCAACCCCGAGCTGGTGCCGTTCCTGGCCGGCGCGGAGTACGCGGGCTTCGTGCCGAACGAGGCAGGGGCCGCTGATGTCGTGAGCGACTTCAACTCCCAGCTGGAGTCCCTGAAGACCACCGAGCCGAAGACGATCCTCGATTCGACGCAGTCGAACCTCGAGGCCATCCTCAAGTAAGACGATGGCGACCCCGACCGCAGCGCCTCGCCGTGCTGGAGCCCGCGGGCTCCGGGGCGGCGAGGCCGCCGCCGGGTGGTTGTTCACCGCTCCGGTGATCGTCATCCTCGGCGTGTTCATGCTCATCCCCGTACTCATGGCCGTGTGGGTGAGCGTCTCCGACTGGGGCGGCCGCGGCAGCCCCCTGTCGAGCAGCGTCCGCTTCGTCGGCGGGGCCAACTACGCGGCCATCACCAGCGATGGCGGCCTGGCCACCAAGGACTTCGGCACGGCCCTGCGCAACAACGCCTGGTACGTGGTGCTGGTCGTCCCGCTGCAGACCGCGCTCTCCCTGTTCCTGGCCGTGCTCGTCAACCGCGCGGTGCTGCGCGGTCGAGGGTTCTTCCGCACGGCCTTCTACTTCCCCTCGGTCACCAGCTCCGTGGCCATCACGGTGCTCTGGCTGTTCCTCTTCAACGCCTCGGGCGCCGTGAACGCGGTGCTCGGCTGGTTCGGCATCAACGGACCGAACTGGTTCAACGACCCCTCCGGCATCCTGCAGAACTTCCTGCGTCTGTTCGGCGTGGAGCAGGGGCCAGAGGCGCTCACCAGCGGCGGATTCCTCGGCATCACGTGGTGGGACTGGCTGGCAGGTCCGTCCGTGGCGATGAGCGCCTACATCCTGATGGCCGTCTTCACCACCAGCGGAACGTTCATGCTGCTGTTTCTCGCGGGCCTCCAGAACATCGGCGGCGATGTCGATGAGGCGGCCATGATGGACGGGGCGAACGGCTGGCAGCGTTTCTGGCGGATCACCCTCCCCCAGCTGCGACCCACTCTGTTCACCGTGCTGACCCTCGGCCTCATCGGCTGCTGGCAGGTGTTCGACCAGATCTACACCGGAACCCAGGGCTCGCCCAGCAAGACCACGCTGACGCCGGCCTTCCTCTCTTACCAGGCGGCCTTCAAGAACCAGGAGTGGGGTCAGGGCGCCGCGATCGCCTTCATCCTGTTCGGCGTGATCGTGATCTTCACGCTCGTACAGCGCTGGGTGCTGCGTGACCGTCCGGTTTCGAAGCGCCGGATCCGCGCCTACCAGGTGCGACCGACGTCCGCGAAGGGAACATCGAAGTGACCGCCACCTCCGTTCTCGCTACCGCCCCAGGCACTCGCCTGCGGCATCTGCCACCGCGGCGCATCGTCGCGCAGGTGGTGCTGTACGCGCTGCTCATCCTCATGGCGTTGATCTACATCTTCCCCTTCCTGGTGGAGATCTCGACTTCGTTCAAGACCGACGGCGACGCCGCGCAGAACCCCGTGTCGCTGATTCCCTCGGTGTTCACCTGGGCTGCCTATGAGCGACTCTTCGCGAACTCCGACTTCCCGCTGTGGTTCGCCAACAGCACGATCGTGACGATCTTCGTCACCATCGGCCGCGTGTTCTTCGACTCGCTCGCCGGCTACGCGCTCGCTCGCCTGCAGTTCCGCGGACGGGCCGTCGTATACGGCGCACTGGTCGCGGTGATGTCGGTGCCCGCGGTGGTGCTGTTGATCCCGAAGTTCCTCGTGATCAAACAGCTGGGAATGTACGACTCGTACGCGGGCATGATTCTGCCGCTGCTGGTGGACGCCGCGGGAGTCTTCATCATGAAGAACTTCTTCGAGTCGATCCCGGTGTCCGTGGAGGAGCAGGCACGCATCGACGGTGCGGGCTCGTTCCGACTGTTCTGGTCGGTGGTACTGCCGATGGCACGCCCCGCGCTGATCACCATCATCATCCTGTCCTTCCAGGGCTCGTGGAACGAGCTGAGTCACTTCATCGTGTCGACCCAGTCCCCCGAGCTCACCACCCTCACCAAGGGTGTCGCCTCCCTCGCCAGCGGACAGCTGAGCCAGGGCAGCCAATACCCCATCAAGCTGGCGGCAGCGCTGATCATGACCATCCCCGTGGCCGTCATGTTCTTCGTCTTCCAGCGCCACATCATGAACTCCAGCGAAGGCGCGGTGAAGGAGTGATCTGTCACTCCCTTCCGCTTTCCGCACGATCTCCGAGGCACGCATGACTTCCCCCGCAGTACCCCGTCAGCCCCTGCTCGATGACGCCATCATCGCCCTGCACGCGCCCACCCAGGCGTGGTCAGGTCGCGATGGAGATATCGGCGACGCCGCGATCGACGGCATCTACCACGGCGATGTCCGCCACATCGGCTCGGTGCGGATCAGCGTGTCTGACTCGCGCATCGAGACCATCTCGCGCTCCAGCATCGACGCCGCCACGGTCGAGTTCGGCAGCGTGCTGCGTGGGCTCGATGATGACGGCGCCGACCCCAAGGTGCGTCTGATCCGCCGCCGCGAGGTGGGCGCAGGCGTGGTGAGGGAACGTCTCGGGCTGCACTCGCATCGGGATGTCCCGCTCAGCTTCTCTGTCACGGTGGAACTGGCGCCGGAGTTCGCGCCGATGCAGGACGTGAAGGCCGGACTCGCTGCTGCCACGCCGTGGCGCGCGGACGCCGTTGCTGCCTCCGATGCCAATCCGGGTCGGATCGAGGTGCGCTCCTCGGATGGGCATCGCTCGTTCATCGTGGAGGCTGCGGGCGCTGCCGCCACGGTGGCGGACGCGATCGTGCTGCGCTGGGACATCGAACTGGACCCGCGTGCCGTGATCGAGGTCGGATGGAGCGCCACGCTCACCGACGACACGCTGGTCGTGGGGGCGGCCGCGACCGCAGAGCTCCTCATTCCGCCAGCCGACGACCCCCGGCTCACACGATGGGTGCAGCAGGCGACGCAGGACCTGGCCGCGCTGCGTCTCGTGCTGCCGGCGCATCCTCAGGACGCGTTCTACGCAGCCGGTGCGCCGTGGTTCTTCACGCTGTTCGGTCGCGATTCGATCTGGGCCGCTCGCCTCGCGCTGGCCACGGATCCGGCGATCGCCGCCTCCACGCTCCGGGTGCTGGCGCGTCTGCAGGGGACGAAGACCGACCCGGCTACCGCTGAGCAGCCCGGGAAGATCCCGCACGAGCTGCGCAGCGCGCCGCTCAGCCTGCCGAACGAGGGTGTGCACCTGCCGCCGCTGTACTACGGAACGGTCGATGCGACTCCGCTGTGGGTGTGTCTGCTGGCGGACGCGCGCGATGCCGGCATGCCGGAAGCCGAGGTCCGCGATCTCGTTCCCGCCCTCCGCGCGGCGCTGACCTGGATCACCGACTTCGGCTCCGGGACCGGATCGGGCTTCCTCGACTACGTCGATGAGACCGGGCACGGGCTCGCGAATCAGGGCTGGAAGGACTCCGGCGACTCGATCCAATGGCGCGATGGCCGCCTGGCCGAAGGCCCGATCGCGCTGTGCGAAGTGCAGGCCTACGCCTACGAGGCGGCCGTGCGGGGCGCACAGCTTCTGGATGACCTCGGCGAGAACGGCGGAGACGAGCTGCGTGAGTGGGCCGCGGTACTCCGCGATCGTTTCCGCGAAGCATTCTGGGTCACGACGCCCGAGGGACGCTACCCCGCCATCGCGCTCGACGCACACGGTGCAGCGGTGGACTCGCTCACCAGCAACATCGGTCACCTCCTCGGCACCGGCATTCTCGACGCGGACGAAGAGCGCGCCTGCGCGGAGCTGCTGCTGGACGCATCCATGTCCAGCGGGTACGGCATTCGGACCCTGTCACTGGGTGCCGCGGGCTTCTGGCCGCTCAGCTACCACGGCGGCAGTGTATGGGCTCACGACACCGCGGTGGCGGTGCACGGCATGCTTCGCAGCGGCCTCCTCGCCGAGGCGCGTCAGGTTGCCGGACAGCTGGTGGATGCAGCCGAGGGGTTCGCGTATCGGATGCCGGAGCTGCACTCCGGCGACAGCCGCGACGCCGTCCCGTTCGCGACGCCGTACCCCGCCTCCTGCCGCCCACAGGCCTGGTCCGCCGCCGCCGCCATCGTCTGCGCCCAGGCCTACGCCGCGTCCTGAGCGCACTTCGTCTCGCCGAGCAAGCGCGCGGCGAGACGAAGCTGGCGCACCACGCGCGCTGCGCGTGATCTCCGCGTCAGTTCAGCTCCAGCTCCGTCATCACACGGTGGATGAGGTGTCGGTCGGCGTCGTCGAGCGGTTGGATCGGCAGCGGCAGGCATCCCCGCGGTGCAAGCCCAAGCTGCTCCGCGATCACCGCGATCACTCGGGAGCTTCCGCCGAATCGCGCGAACAGGTCCCACAGCGGTGCCAGGCGCTCCGATTCGCGGAGCGCGTCCTCGGCACGGCCCCGCTGGACCGCTCGCGTGATGGTCAGCGTCGGCACCGGAAGGGTTCCGCCCACGGCGGTGTACCACGCGTCGCATCCGGCAATCAGCCCCGCAGCCCCGAATGCGTCACCCGAGACGCCGATGGTGACGTGCGACGGAATGCTCGCCCGGATCGCGGCGACATGCGCGCGGGCTGCGTCGGGATCGCTCGGCACCCCGGGGATCTTCAGCGACGCGATGCCCGGCAAGGCACAGATTCGGGCGTAGAGCTCGGTGGTGAACGTGACGTGGGTGGTGCCGGGGTTGTCATAGACGATCACCGGAAGCTCGGTGGCGTCAGAGACCGCTCGGAAGAGCCCGAAAACATCGTCCGGCGATAACGGCACATAGCTCATCGGCGCCAGCAGTAGCCCGCGGGCACCCGCGGCCTCTGCGTGTGCGACGTTGGCCAACACGTCCGACGTGCGCAGTGCGCCGACGCCTATGACCACCGGGACATCTCCGGCGTGCTCGACGGCGAGCCGTGCGACGCGTTCACGCTCAGCCGTGGAGAGATACGCGGCTGCTCCGGTGGATCCGAGTGCGGTGATCGAGTCCACGCCCGCCATGACGAGGCGTTCCATCAGAGCAATGAAGGCACGCTCGTCCACGGTGTCATCACGCAGCGGCGTCAGCGGGAATGCGGACAGACCGGTGAACATCGTCGGCGTCATGCGACCAGCACCCGACTCGAGGCGTGAACGCCCCCTCCCAACGCGGCGATCAGCTCCTCGCTCGCGATCATCAGCTCCGCATCGCTGATCGGTGCGAGCACATCGAGGATGAAGACGGCGGTCCGCGTCTCGTCCGTGAGCGCCGTGCGTCGTCCCTGACGCCAGTTCCATCGACGGCAGGTGACGCCCTCGTCATCACGCCAGATCACCTCACCCTCGTCGGGATGCTCGATGACGATGCCGCCGTTGGATGCTGTGTCGAACCGCTCGTCCCCACGAGCGCGAACCAGGCGCGCGGGTCCGCGATAGTTCGCGAAGTCCTCGCCGCCGAGAGGGATCTGGTGCAGCACCGAGACGGCGTTGTAGATGTCGGTGAGCGGGTTCACGCGGGGAAGGCCGCCCACAGCGCGGCGCGTCAAAGCCTCCAGACTGTTGCGGGTGCGCTGCGGCTTGGCACCGAATGCCCGGTACGCCTCACGCCAGGCGGCGATGTGCGGCAGGTCCTCCACGGCCGCCTCGTTCACCAGCCGGCGAGCCTGCTCCTCAGCGCGCGCCACCAGTTCATCGGCCACAGCGTCACCCGCCCCGGGGACGATTCCGTCCACCACGATGAGATGGGCGCGATAGTCCGGCCGGAGGGCATGCACGGCGGAGTCCACCGCGCTCGCCGCCAGGAACTCCTCCGGACTGAGTGTGTGCGTCACGATCGTGCCCTTCCTGAAATTCGCGTGTCTTCCTCGAGTATGGGCGACGCGCCTCCGGCTCCGCCGCAGGACATCGCACAACGGGCGGTCTCGTGTCTGACGCACCAGACACCACCCGGGCGCATCCTGTCCCACCTGCGGAACCTCGCGACTACCGTGGCGCTATGGCTCTCTCGCATGATCCGCTCTGGCCGCGCGCCGGCTCGTGGCCGCTGGAATCACACCACTCCGCGCTCACGCTGCTCGGCGTCCCCGCGCACCTCACGTCCCTCTCACCGACGGGGGCGCACACCACGCCGGCCGCGATTCGCGAAGCCCTGCAGCGCTACTCCCCTGCCCTGGCCACCGACGTGATGGCCGACCTGGGAACGCTGCTCGTCTCTGATGCCGGTGACATCACCGATCCGGATTCCAGCGAGGGTGAGGCGCGCACGCGCGCGCGGGTCGCCGAGCTCGTGACGCGCACCGATCTGCTGGTCGCCCTCGGCGGCGACAACTCGGTGACTTATGCCACCGCGCAGGGGGCCGGCGCGGAGGCGTTGATCACCCTGGATGCGCATCACGATCTGCGCGACGGGGTCTCGAACGGCTCACCCGTTCAGAGGCTGATCGATGCTGGGCTGGCCGGAACCCAGGTTGTCCAGATCGGCATCGCCGACTTCGCGAACTCGTTCGCCTATGCCCAGCGCGCCCGGGACTACGGCATCACCGTGATCGGGGTCGACGAGGTGCGTCGGCGGGGCATCGGCGACGTGATCGCCGAGGCGCGTGACATCGTCGGCTCCGCCCGCACGCACCTCGATGTCGACGTCGATGTGTGCGATCGGTCGGTCGCTCCCGGATGCCCCGCGAGCATGCCTGGCGGTCTCGCGGCGTGGGAGCTTCGCGCGCTGGTGCGCGGTCTTGCCGCACATCCCACGGTGGTGTCTGCCGACATCGCCGAAGTCGACGCGACCGCCGACACCCCCGATGGCCGGACCGTACGCCTGGCCGCGCTCTGCGTACTCGAGATGCTGGCCGGGGTCGCGCTGCGCTGATCCGGTCTCTCGCGCATCAGTGGCTCCCGCCCGATCCGGGCGGGAGCCACTGCACGTCATGACGTCGATTCCGTCAGACCGCGGCCGGGGCGTGCGCGTCCTCGACTGCTGAGGGCCGCGCCTGCGCTGTGTTGGGGATGTGTGCGCGTGCCACGACGATGATCGCGATCACCATGAGCACCGCGCCCAGCCAGTAGGGTGCCGCGTGGCTCACGGTGGCGTAGAGCGCACCGGCGATCAGCGGGGCTACCGTTCCCATCGCCGCGTTGAGCGACTGCGTGGCTCCACCCAGCCAGCCCTGCTCATCGTCGCCGACGGCATTCGACATCGCACCGTCCATGGCGGCCTGCGATGCACCTTGGCCCGCGGCCAGCATCAGCGCTCCGACGATGAAGATCCACGGTTGGGCGAACATCGATGCCACGATCGCGAGCCCGCTGAGACCGATGATCTGCGCCACGATGCCGCTGATGATCACCCCGCGCTCCCCGATGCGCGGCAGCAGAACGCCCAGTAGCCAGCCCTGAATCACGATGTCGATGATGCCGACGGCCGCCGTCAGCAGGCCGATCGCGGTCGGTCCCCAGTGGATGGAGTCCAGGGCGAGCACGCTGAAGTTGTTGACGAAGAAGCCGAACGGGAGCGCGAGCAGCCCGAAGCCGATCATGAGGCCGCGCAGCTCCCGACGTCCGAAGGCATCCCGGAACACCGCGAACGGCTGGAGGTCGCGCAGTCGGATCGCCGCGATGCGGTTCTCCGGTTCGAGGCTCTCGGGCAGCAGGAAGATGCTCAGCACGGCGATCACCAGCGCGATTCCGGCGGTGACGAAGACGGGCAGGTCAACACTCACCGCAGCCAGGAGTCCACCGACGGCGGGCCCGACCATCGTGCCGATACCCGACAGCGCACCGAGCAGTCCGAACCTCTGTGCCCGCTTCTCGGGTGGGGTGATGTCGGCGAGATAGGCGAATAGCGCGGGCAGGTCGCCGGCCGTGACGCCCTGGATCACTCGCGCGAGCAGGAGCACCCACAGAGCGCCGCCGATTCCGAACAGGGTCATGCCGATCGCGGCGCCGAAGGACGCCACGATGATGACCGGCCGGCGTCCGAATCTGTCCGAAAGGCGACCCAGGAAGGGAGCCACCAGGAACGCGCAGAGACCGTTGACGGCTTCGAGGACGCCCACCCAGAGGGCGAGGTCGTTCTCGTTGGCGACGTACTGCAACACGACGAAGGGCAGCACGGGAAGCACGACCGTCATTCCGGCGGTCGTGAGCATCGTGAGGACGACGAGCATGATCCACGCGCGCTTCGCACGCGCCGAATCGGCTACATTCACTGAAGTCATGCCGTAACTGTACTCGTACCAGTTTTGAAATCAAGCCAGTTTTGCATCGGATTCGGTTAGAGTGGGCATATGACCGCTTCCGCACCGCTCGGCCGACGCGAACGCAAGAAGGCCGCCACCCGCAAGGCCATCTCCGACGTGGCGACAAAGATGTTCCTGGAGCGCGGCTTTGACGCCGTGAGCATCCGCGAGGTGGCGGACGCCGCGGATGTGTCTCCCACGACGGTGTTCGCGCACTTCCCGCAGAAGGAGGCGCTCGTCTTCGATGAGGATGATGAGCAGCGCGATCGACTCGTCTCCGCCGTCCGTGATCGACCTGCGGGAACCAGCATCACCGCCGCGATCTACGAGTTCTATGCCACCGAGATCCGCATCTCCAGCGAAGAACACGGTGAGGATGTCGCCCGAGTCTTTCTCCGCTTCGTCGATGAGACGCCCGCGCTGCGGGAGTACGCCGCCAAGATGTGGCTGCGCTACGAGGACGCCCTCGCCGACGTGATCGCGGAGCAGTACGGCCTCACGACCGCGACCCCGGCGATCCGCACCTACGCGCGCTTCGTCCTGCAGATGCAACAGCTGGTGACGGGCAGCGAGGATGAGCTGCGGTACCTCGAAGCAGGTTTCGACGTGCTGGAGCACGGTTGGGCGTCCGTGGAGAAGCGGATCATCGCCGGCGAGCGGTGAGATCCTCGACGCCGGCACCGGGCGCGCCCAGAATGGAGCCAGGTGCGCACGACGAAACGGAGGCACCATGGTCACTCTCGCTCTGATCCGACACGCGAAGTCCGACTGGGATGATCCTTCGCTCAGCGATCACGACCGCCCCCTGAATCCGCGCGGACGTCGTGATGCACCACGCATGGCGGCACTCGTCGCCGCACGCGCCTGGCGGCCAGAACTGATCCTGGCGAGCACCGCGGTTCGGGCCCGCACGACAGCCGCCGAGTTCGCCGCCGCTCTCGATACGCCACTGGAGCTGCGGGAGGAGCTGTATGGCGCATCATCCAGCACGCTGTGGTCTGCGGCGGTGAACTCCGGGGTCTCGGACGTGGTGGTTGTCGCGCATGACCCGGGCATCAGCATCCTCGCTCGAGAGCTGTCGGAGCAGGCACCGCTGATGCCGACCTGTGCCGTGGCGGTCTTCGAATGGCACGGAGCCGACTGGTCGGAGGCCGCGAACCGTGACCCCGACGTGGTGCGCTACGACATCCCGCGTGACGAGTCCTGACCGCAGCACGCCGTCATCGCATGTCCGAACCTCCAAGATCCTTCGTCATCCCCGCGCAGATCCTCCGTGCGTTTGACATCGAAGCGACTCGCGCCTGGGCGGCCGGGCTGTCAGCGACGACTCACGACCTGCTCGAGGCATGGGAGCTTCGCCCGGACGGCACGGTCCTCTCGGGCGAAGCAGGGGTCGTCGTGCCGGTACGTCGCGCAGACGATTCGCCCGCCGCGCTGAAGATCCAGCCGCCACGGACCGAGACGACGGCCGCGATCCTCGGCCTTACCCGGTGGGATGGTCGCGGCAGCGTGCAGCTTCTGGACAGCGACGCGGACCGCGGCGCGATGCTGCTCGAGCGACTTCACGCGGATCGCAGCCTGGAGAGCGCGCCGGAGGACGAGTCGATTCGGATCGTGGGCTCTCTCCTCTTGCGCCTCCACAGCGCACCCGCGCCCACCGGGCTCCCGCAGGTGGGAGCCGTTGTCGACGAGATGACGGCGAACGTGCCCGGGGCCCTGCGACTGCTGACACAGGACGATCGTTCCCGCGTGGATCGCTGGCTGCAGGTGATGGCCGAAGTCCGCCCCGAACCCGGCGACCGTCTGCTGCACTGGGATCTGCATCACGGCAATGTGCTCGCCGCGGATCGTGAACCGTGGCTGGCGATCGATCCGGAACCGCTCGTCGGTGACCCCGGGTTCGATCTGTGGCCCGCTCTCGACAGCGGGTGGAGCGCCGATGAGACGGTCACCGACGCGGGTCGGATCGTGCGACGACGCTTCGACGTCCTCACCGAGATGCTGGGCCTGGACCGTGCCCGTGCGGCCGCGTGGACCACGGCACGCCTCCTCCAGAACACGCTGTGGGACATCGAAGACGGCCACACCGCGATCAGCGCGGCCGCCATCGTCATCGACGACGCTCTCAAGCCGTCACGCCAGTGAAGCGAGCTCCGATTCGAAGCGGGCGAGCGCGGCCCGGCCTTCAGAGATCGGCAGCATGACGTGCACGTGCATCATGTGTGCGTCCTCGAGGTACGTGACGGAGGACCCCGCCTCCGCCATCGCCGCCACGAGTGCCCGGCTCTGGTGCACCAGCACGTCATCCGTGCCGGTGATCACCCACGTGCGCGGCAGCTGGCGGAGATCGCCCAGAACCGGGCTCACGCGCGAGTCCGTCAGCGGCAGCTCGCCGGCGTATGCGCGAGCCGCAGCGGACAATCGGCCGTAATCGAGCATCGGATCGTCTCGGGTATCGCGCTCCTCCGGCCGCTCCATTCGCAGATCGACCCACGGTGCGAACAGTCCGAGGAGGGCGGGGACGCTCACCCCCGCGGCCTGAGCCTCTTGCACCACGGCGAGCGCCAGCCCGCCACCGGCGGAGTCCCCGATGACCGCGATCCGCTCCCTCGACCACTGCGCAAGCACCGCCGCGTACACGTCGCGCATCCGGGGCACGGTCACGGCCGCGGTCTGGCGCGGCGCCAGCCGATAGGCGGGAACCCACACTTCAGCGTCGAGCCTGCGTACGAACCGCGTCACGAGCTGCCAGACACCGGTGTGGGATTCCTCGATGTAGCCGCCACCGTGGAGAAAGAGCACCGCAAAACGTGGTTCTCGCGCCCGCGGTCGCAGCACGTGCACGTTCGTGCCGGCGAGATCCCGCACCTCCGCGACGACGCCGCGCATCGCAGAGCGCGGGGGTTGCGGCGCAGGACGACCATCGACTTCGCCGCGAGCGGCTGCCTCGACCGTCGCTTCGATCGGCTCGGTGTTCTTCATCGCGGAGACGATGCGCCGCAGCACCCTGCTGCGCAGTGACGGTCGCGTGCTCATTCGCGGAACTCGTGCTCTCCCGCGAGCAGCGCGTGCTCGGCACCGCTGGGAAGGACCACCGTGGCGGTGGTGCCCGGGGGAACCGTCACAGACAGCGTGAAGACACCCGCCACGATCTCCCAGGCCGACACGATGCGCCCGTGGCGCGTCACCAGCTCAGCGCGCGCCGAGCTCAGCCCGCCGCCGGGACGCGGAGTGACCGCGAACGTCCGGTACCCCGGATCCACCACCTGAATTCCCGCGACGTGTTCATGCAGGAACGTGATCACCCCGCCGATCGAGTAGTGATTGAGGGAACCGTGCGGCACCCCGTCCTCATCCACGCCGTTCCAGGACTCCCACACCGTCGTGGCACCGCGATCCAGCATCGTCATCCATCCCGGAGCTCCGTCCCGCAACAGCAGCTCATACGCGAGGTCCGTCTCGCCGTGCTGGGCAAGCACCGGCAGGAGAAGCGCCGTGCTGAGGAAGCCGGTGGACAGATGCGTATCACGGTCCCGAATGAGCTCCACGAGGCGAGCGACGACGACGTTCCGGAGACGCTCCGGCACGAGATCGAAAGCCAGCGCGCGCGCATAGTTCGCCTGGGACTCGACCGTGAGACGCCCGGTCGAGTCGATGAACTCGGTCTGCCAGGCGTCGCGG
This sequence comes from Microbacterium sp. ZW T5_56, assembly GCF_044987425.1. Lineage (NCBI taxonomy): Bacteria > Bacillati > Actinomycetota > Actinomycetes > Micrococcales > Microbacteriaceae > Microbacterium > Microbacterium sp. ZW T5_56. The sequence continues at coordinate 31,294 of NZ_JBJDRI010000029.1, forward strand.
ACGTTCGCCGCCAGCGCCGCGTAGGCGCTCTCCGTTTCGTGGTCGCCGAGCGCGGCCGCGGCCTGGCTGGTGATCACGGCCGAGCGGAAGAGATAGGCGGTGGCGATGATGCCCGGGTCGGCGAACGGATCGAACGTGGTGTCCGGTTCCAGCCACTCCCCCCAGTGGAACCCGGAGTCCCAGAGGTAGCGCTCATGCGGAGCCGGATCAGGACGGCTCTCCGCCCGGGTGCTGTGCCGTGCCGTCGCGGCGACACCGGCGGCATAGTCGACCCATCGGGTCATCATCGGGAGCGCCTCGGCCAGAACGGCAGGATCGCCCGAGCTCAGATACACCTGCCAGGGCACGATCGTGGCGGCATCGCCCCAGCCGGCTGACCCGTCGAACGAGAAGGGAATCGCGGGGTTGATCACGACCCCGCTGTTCGGTGCCACGTTGGTCACACAGCCGTCGTCCCGCTGATCGTCGGCCAGCGATCCCAGCCATTTCCGCGCGAATCCCTCGATGTCATCGAGGAATGCCGCGGCGCGGGCGAAGATCTGGAAATCACCGGTGTATCCCCACCGCTCGCGCTGCGGGCAGTCGGTGGGGATGTCACACGTGTTCGCGTCCCAGCTGGCCACGGCGATCTCGTGCAGGCGGTTCACGCGCTCGTCGGATGACGAAAACGAGCCGGTACGCGGCAGATCACTACGCACCAGGACCGCCGTGATCTCGTCGGCGGCGAGATCGGCATCCACTCCGTCCACCGCGACGTAGCGGAATCCGTGCGTGGTGTGGCGGGGGTCGAAGACGTCGCTGTCGTCACCACGGGAGATCACGCGGTCGATCTGACCGGTGGGCAGCGGTGTGGGATCGGGATACGACACGAACGCCAGGTGATCCAGTGTGAGATCTCCGTCAGCATCCAGGGCTTCGCCGTGCGTCAGCGTGACCGTGTTGCCTGCTGGGCCAAGGTGGTGCAACCGCACCCAGCCGTTGAGGTTCTGTCCGAAGTCGACGATCTGCCTCCCGCTGGGCAGCCGCATGATCCGAACGGGTGGATACTCGCGAACCCTCCGGACGGGCGGGGCAGGCGAGAATCCCAGGCGCGCGCGGTCCGCTGTCAACGGGTCATCGGACAGCACCGTGCGCGCCCACTCCGCGGTGTCGCGTCGTCGGAGATCCACCGCCTGCCCGTCCATCAGGTCCGCCGTCACGATCTCGCCGATCCGGACCTCCCAGGTGGCGTCGGTGACGACCACGCGCTCCCGCTCGTCGGCCGTGAGAGCGGCGATCAAAGCCGTGTGCTCGCCGTAGTTGTCCCCGACCCGGCTGGGACCGCACCGGCCGCGGAACCAGCCGTCCGTCACGACGAATCGAAGCTCGTTCGCCCCGGAGCGAAGCAGATCGGCGACCTCGTAGCGCTGGACGAAGAGCGTCTTGTGATAGCTGGTGGCACCGGGGGTCAGCTCCTGGTCACCGACGCGCCGGTCGTTGAGGTACGCCTCATAGATGCCGTGTGCGGTCGCCGTGAGAACCGCACGCGTGGGAGCGGAGGTCAGGTCAAAGGTGGTTCGGAACTCGTAGCCGGGCCGCTCGCCCCAGGGGAACGGCTGCGGTTCGTGCGCCTGAATCCAGTGGGCGCGATCCAGAGCGTGGGCTGCTGCTGTCGTCATGAGATCTCTCCGGATCGGGGGGATCAGTGCCGACGGCTGAGCGCGACCAGCTGCTGCAGCGCCTCATCGGAGATGTCCACGCCCGGGAACCGGGCGAACTGGCCCATCGGCATCGACTCCACCATCCGCAGCATGTGGGAGTTCTCCTCTGCGGCCGCTTGCTGCTCCGCAGGGACCGCGGCCATCATGGCCGCGGTGAGCGCGGGTCCCACGACCGGGTGCCCGAACCATTCCGCCACCGTGGAGTCGAGGCCCAGCGGACCGGGGCGATCCACGTCGCCGTCAAGAAGCGCGTCCGCACTGTCGATGACTTCTGCGGACGAGCGCGCGAGCTCGATCCGATAGGCTCCGGGCTGCACCCACCAGCGCGACTTCGGCGCGTCCCAGAAGGCGAAAGCACGACTGTCGAGTTCCACCTCGACGATCGCCTCCTCACCTGGCTCGAGATACACCTTGCGGAAGGCGGCGAGCTCGCGCACTGGACGACGAACCCCGGACGGTGCCGGTGCCACATACAGCTGAACCACTTCGGCACCAGCGACAGCTCCCACGTTGCGCACGGTGACTCGGACCGTCACGCTCGCGGTGCCGGTCACCTCCACCTGCACGGCGTCGTGCGCGAACCGCGTGTAACTGAGGCCATGTCCGAAGGGGTAGCGCACCGCCGTCCGAGTGGTCGTGTAATAGCGGTAGCCGACGAAGACGCTCTCGCCGTACCGGACCGTCTCGTTCTCACCGGGGAAGGTGAGGAACGACGGAGTGTCTTCCAGTCGGAACGGGATCGATTCGGCCAGACGTCCGGACGGATTCACCCGGCCGGTCAGGATGTCCGCGATCGCCCCACCGCCGGCCTGCCCGAGAGCCCAGCCCTCCACGATCGCGTCGACGCGGTCGTGCCATGGCTCGAGCGTCACGACGCCACCGTTGGAGAGAACGACCACCGTCCGACCCGCCCGACCGGCGACGGCCTCGATGAGCGCCACCTGATCGGCACGAAGGTCGAGATCCGTCCGATCGAACCCCTCGGACTGCTCCGTCTCGGAGAGCCCGACGAAGATCACCGCGACGTCGGCTGCCTCCGCGGCAGCCACGGCTTCGTCCCTCAGCTGCTGGACGCGAGTGGCATCTCCATACCCCGGGGCGTAGGACACGGCGTTCGCGCCCAGCAGCTGACGAAGCTCATCCAACGGGATGTCGACGCGGGTGGGGTTGACGTGTGAACTTCCGCCACCCTGGAACTGCGGCTCGACGGCAAGCACGCCGAGCACAGCGACGCGCTCCCCCGCCCGCACCGGCAGCGCATCGTTCTCGTTGCGCAGCAGCACGACGGAGCCCGCAGCCGCTCGACGTGCAAGGGCGTGATGCTCATCGGCGTCGATCTCCGCAGACTGCTCCGGCAGGGTCGTGCGCTCGACCAGCGTCGTCACGCGAGAGATCGCGCGTTCCACGACGGCCGGATCCAGACGCCCATCTCGCACGGCGGCCAGGATCGCCGTCGTCCCTTCGTCGCCCGTCCCGGGCATCTCCAGGTCCAGACCGGCCGCGAGCGCCACGACGCGATCCTTGATCGCGCCCCAGTCGGAGACGACTGCGCCATCGAAACCCCACTCGCCGCGGAGCAGATCGGTGAGCAGCCAGGCGTTCTCCGAGGCGAAGACACCGTTGATCGCGTTGTAGGCGCTCATCACGCTGGTGGGCGATGCCTCGGTGACCACGCGCTCGAAGGCGGGCAGGTAGATCTCCCGCAGCGCGCGATCATCGACCTCGGCGCTCACCCGCATCCGATCGGTCTCCTGGCTGTTCACCGCGAAGTGCTTCACCGAGGTACCCACACCGGTCGACTGCACGCCGTGCACATACTCGGTGGCCAGCACCCCGGCCAGGTGCGGATCCTCGGCGAGATACTCGAAGTTGCGCCCACCGAGGGGTGAGCGCTTGATGTTGATCGCGGGGCCGAGCAACATGTTCACGCCGAGGGCACGTGCTTCGGCGCCGAGCGCCACGCCGACCTCGCGAATCAGCTCAGGGTCCCAGCTGGAGCCGAGGGCGGCCCCCGTCGGGAAGCACGTGGCCGGCACAGATTCGTAGATCCCGAGGTGGTCGGCCGTGTCCTTCTGACGACGCACCCCGTGCGGACCGTCCACCATCACCATGGACGACACCCCTTCCGTCTCGCGCGTGGACCAGAAATCGCGCCCGGACAACAGGGCGACGCGCTCCACGAAGCTCGGATCGGTGTCGTCCTGCGCGACCACGAAGATGTCGGCGGGGATATCGACGCCCGCGGTGAGCGCTGCGAATCCGCGCTCCAGGTCGGAGAGCACGGCGGCGGGGTCGGGGAGCATTCCGGTGATCTGCCGCGCTGTGGTGTCCTCCTGCCCCCGGAGGCCACCCGACATGTGCTCCGCGGCACCCGGCACCCATTTGCCGATCACACCGGTGAGAATTGCAAGCGCATCCTTGTCGTCGACGATGTCGGCCATCCGCGAGTCCACGGTGAAGACGCGGGCGACGACCGCATCCACTGCGAACGGCTCCGCGTGTTCGTGTTCGCCCGGTCCGACCGCGAACACCGCACCGGATGGGAGAACGATCTCCGCGGTGGTGCCGATCGGCACCGTCGCACGGACGCTCACGAGCCCGTCATTCAGAACCCACCCCGCCGAAGCGGTGCCATACGGCGTTCGAAGCGTGGCAGCAGCCCTCGTCAGTCCCCGCCGTGGAGGTTGCGGAGCGATGCGCAGCGAACGATATCCGGGGGCCGCGGGTGCAAGGCCGGCCACCACACGATGCATCCAGTCGGCCACCGCCCCGAACGCGTAATGGTTGAAGGACGTCATCCCGCTGGGGTTCACCGTTCCGTCCGGAAGCAGTGAGTCCCATCGCTCCCAGATGGTCGTGGCTCCATGGGTCACGGCGTAGAGCCAGGACGGCGCCTCGGTCTGCATCAGCAGACGGTAAGCGACATCCACGTGCCCGTTGGCGCTCAGCGCGTCGGTGATGATCGGGGTTCCAATGAACCCGGTGGCGATCCGGTACCCGTTCGCGGCGACGATCTCGGCCAGTCGGTCGGCCGCGTGCTGGCGCTCATCGGCTTCGTCCAGCAGATCGAACGCCAGGGCGAGAGCGTAAGCGGTGGCCGAGTCGGAGAGCAGCCGACCGGAGCGCGACACATATTCGCGCTGGAATGCGGTCCTCACGTCGTCCGCGAGCGCCGCGTATGTGCGGGCATCTTCCTCGCGACCGAGGAGCGCCGCCGCATCGGCGACGATCCGCGCGGAGCGTGCGAAGTAGGCCGTCGCGACGATCTCAGGATAGGTCTGCGCCTGCTCGGGACGATTCGCCGGCGCGGCGGGATCCAGCCAGTCGCCGAACTGGAATCCCGCGCTCCAGATGCGATCGGCGCCGGCAGCAGCCGTCACCTCGTCCACCCACGAACGCATGCTGTCGAACTGCTGGTCCAGCACTCCGAGGTCGCCATACGCCTGGTACAGCACCCAGGGGACGACCGTGGCGGCGTCTGCCCAGCCCGCAGTGGGGCCGGTGTATCCGGTGACGATCGCGGGGACCACCATCGGGGTTCCGCCGTAGTGCCGTTGCTCGGCGGCCAGGTCCTTCAGCCAGGAGCTGAGGAATCCCGCGGAGTTGTAGAGGTAGCTCGCCGTCGGAGCGAAGATCTGCAGGTCACCTGTCCACCCCAGCCGCTCGTCACGCTGCGGGCAGTCAGTGGGGACGTCGACGAAGTTGCCGCGCATGCCCCACACCACGTTGTCGTGCAGTCGAGCCACCAACTCGTCGTCGGTCTCGAACCATCCGGTGCGCTCCAGGTCGGAGTGCAGCACCTCGGCGACGACAGCGTCCGGATCGAACGAACCAGGCCACCCGGTGACCTCCGCGTAGCGGAAGCCGTGGAAGGTGAAGCGCGGCGCCCAGGTCTGCGCGTCTCCGCCACCGAGCACGTAGACGTCGGTCGCCTTCGCGGCGCGCAGCGGCCCCGTGGCCAGCTCGCCGTGCTCCAGCACTTCGGCGTGGCGCAGTGTGATGCTCGTGCCCGCCTCGCCGGACACGGTCAGCCGCAGGCGACCCACCAGGTTCTGGCCGAAGTCGAGGATGGTCGCGCCGGACGGCGAGGTAAGCACCTGTTGCACGGCACGGGTCTCGACGACGCGCACCGGCGGGCCGTCGGGGGCCACGAGTTCGGCGTCCCCGCGCTCTCGAATGACGACAGGGTTCCATTCGGCGGTGTCAGCCCCGGGGCGGCACCACGATGGATCGTGCAGCCGCGCGTCGAAGGTCTCGCCGTTGTAGATGTCGGCGGTCATGATCGGGCCCGGGCCAGCCGTCCACTCGGGGCCCGTGGCCACCGTCTGCACGGTGCCGTCGGCGTACTCGATCTCCAGCTGTGCCAGCAGGCTCAGCTGCGAACCGTACAGCGCCTTCTTATCGCCCCAGCCCAGGTAGCCACGCCACCAGCCATCACCCAGCCACGCGCCGACGACGTTCTGGCCCGATGCCAGCATCCGGGTCACGTCGTAGGTGACGTACCTCAGGCGGGACTCATATGCGCTCCATCCAGGCGCGAACTCATCGTCACCGACACGCTCGCCGTTGATCTCCAGCTGAAACAGGCCGTGGCCGGTGGCGTAAAGACGCGCCCGCAGGATCTCGCCATGCTGGGCGGCGAACTCAGTCCGCACCCGCGGAGAGGCGATCGCGTCCTCCGCGGGGCCGACGAACTGAGCCGACCAGTCGCTCGCGCTGAGGAGCCCGGCCTCCACGACCGACCACTCGCTCCACTCGCTCGCCTCTGCCCCGTCATTGAAGACCCGAACGCGAACCTCCCGACGCTCGCGGGAGGCGAGGTCGGCGAACGGCCACGCCACCAGCACGGAGTCAGCGGAGGCGATACGGACGACGTCGCCGCCGCGCTGCTGCACCTCGTAGGCGCTCTGCACCCAATCGCCGGGGGCAGTGGTGGTCCACGACAGCCGTGGGCGGGACTGCCCGATCCCGACGGCGTGGCGGTGGTGTTCGAATCGGACAGGGGTGACGTGAACAGACATCGAGATGGCCTTTCGGTGATCAGCGAACGGAGCGGATGCGCAGGACGACGGAGCCCGCGAGGATGACGGCCACAGCGGCCACGATGAACAACAGGGTGTAGTTGCGGTCGGCCCCGGTGACACCGACGAGGAGGATGCCGGAGGCGGCGAGGGGCGCGAGGGACTGCGGGATCGACGTCGCGAAACCGGTGATTCCCATGAAGCGCCCGGCGTCCGTCTCTCGTTCCGGCAGCACGTCTAGCAGCAGCGCCTGGTCAACCGCGGCGAAGAGACCGAGACCGATAGAGCTCAGCAAGGAGCCCGCGACGAGCATCACCAGGTCCGATGCGAACGCCTGCATCAGCATGCCCGCCGCCATGATCAGACCGCCGAGCAGCACGAACAGTCGCCGACGCTTGAGCCGGTCCGACAGGAATCCGCCGCCGAGCGCGCCGAGGGTGACAGCGAGGATGCCACCGAGGCTCAGCGAGGCGATAATGCCGGCGACCGCCTCCACGGCGATGCCGAGGCGATCGGCGAAGAAGTAGGCGGTGTACGTGGTGTTGAGGGTGATGCCGGTGTAGAAGAAGAAGCGACCAAGCCAGTTCCAGGAGAAGTCGGGGTACTTGCGCGGGTTGTACAGGTACTTCGCCAGCAGCTGACCGACGGTGAGCGGCTCCTTCGCCAGGCCGCGAGAGTCATCCTCGTGCACGAGCGTGACGAACAGCACCACGAACAGCACACCCACCGCGCCCGGGACGAGGAACAGCAGCAGCGGATCGCCCGTGAAGAACTGCGCGAGGACGACACCGAACACCGGCGCGATCTGGGTCGCGAAGCTCGTGAGACCGGCGACCTTGCCGCGCTGCGCTTCCGGAAGTCGATCGGCGGTCGAGATCTGCAGGTTCGACAGGGTGGTTCCCCAGCCCCACTGCGCGAGGATCCAGCCGAAGCCCACCAGCATGACATTGGGGGCCATCGCCATCACCACGAGGGAGATGACGCCGATGATCATCCCGCCGATCATGAACGGCCGGCGCCGTCCGATTCGGGTGCGCGTGCGGTCGCTCCAGATGCCCATGAACGGCGAGGTGAGCATCACGAAGAGCGCACCGGCTCCGGTGATGAAACCGAGGTACTCGGGGTGACCGGGTGCCAGCGTGTTGACGCGAATGGTGAGCGAGATCGCCAGCGGGGTGATGAACGCCATGAAGACGCCGAACTGCGCGAGCACCATGAACCAGATGTAGCGACCACTGACGCGGGGCGGTTCGGCTGCGTTCTCGATGGAGTCGGCGACCGCGGCTGCGGCAAGGGGGCTGTTCCCCGCGGCGGGGGTGCGGACCGGCTCATCATTGATGGGTGGCATGTGAGGACTCCAGTGTCGACGGACAACTAGCACGCGCTAGTGACTGATCCGGATGCTACGGTACTTTTACTAGCGCGCGCAAGTGCATCGTTCGAATCCAGGAGGATCATGGCGACCAAACGGGTGACCGCGGCGGACGTCGCGCGCGCCGTGGGCCTGTCTCGCGCGACGGTCGGGTTCGTGCTCAACGACACACCCGGTCAGAGCATCCCCGAACCCACCCGAACGCGTGTGCTGGCCGAAGCGAAGCGCCTGGGCTACCGGGCGAACAGCGCAGCGCAAGCACTCGCCAGCGGTCGATCCCGCATCATCCTGCTCGTCCTGCCGGACTGGCCGCTGGACTACAGCATGCGCACGCACCTCGACGAGGCATCGCTGGCGTTGGATGAAGCCGGGTACTCGCTGGTGACGATGACGCCCCATCCGGGCGGTCAAGCTCGGCCGCTCTGGGAAACGCTGCGTCCGGACGTCATCCTCGGCATGGAGCCGTTCACCCCCGAGCAGTTGGCCGAGATGCGCGCCGGCGGAGTCGAGCACATCTTTCCCCCCGCCGCCGCCAGCGACGACGCAGACTCCCTCGGATTCGCGGATGGACCGCGCCTGCAGGTGGAACACCTCCTCGCACGGGGGCAGCACCGCATCGCCTTCGCTGGCTCCGGTGATCGACGCCTAGCCAAACTCGTCGCCGAGCGACAGGAGCTGGCAGCGGCGACTCTGCGCGCCGCCACCGGCGAGGACTTCGCACACGCGAGCAACCTCGACGAGACGACTGCTTCCGATGCCGTGGAGCGGTGGGTGCATGACGGGGTAGATGCCGTCGTCGCGTACAACGATGACATCGCGGCTCTGGTCCTGCAGGCAGCGCTGCGCGCGGATGTCGCCGTACCCGGCACGCTCGCGATCGTCGGTCATGACGACACGCCGCTGGCGCGCCTGCTGACCCCCGCACTGTCCACCGTGCGCGTCGACAACGCGGGGCTCGGTCGCTACCTCGCCGCCCTCGCACTCAGCGCGGTGAACGATGGCCCGCCCCCGGTGGCGGGGCCGGAGACCGAGGCGCGGCTCATCGTCCGGGAGACCACCTGAGGCTCCTCGGCGGGATGAACGCGAGTCAGCCGCCGATGACCTCCGACACCAGCGGAACGCCGGGACGGTAGGCCAGGTGGATGCGGCTCGGGGCATCCAGGATCGCGAGATCGCCGCGCGCGCCTACACGCAGGACACCGACGTCGTCACGACGCAGCGCACGGGCGCCACCCGCGGTGGCGGCCCACACCGCCTCGTCAGGACTCATCCCCATCTCCCGCACCGCGAGCGCCACCATCAGCGGCATGGACGTGGTGAAACTCGTGCCGGGATTGCAATCGCTGGCCAGCGCCACGGTGACGCCGGCCTCCAGCAGTCGCCGCGCGGACGGATACGGATGTTTGGTCGAGAACTCCACACCGGGCAGCAGCGTTGCCACCGTGTCGGACGCGGACAGCGCGTCCACGTCGGCATCGCTGAGGTAGGTGCAGTGATCAACACTGGCAGCGCCGACCTCGACCGCGAGCTGCACGCCCGCCCCTTCACCGAGCTGATTGCCGTGCACGCGCGGGAGAAGTCCCGCCGCGATCCCCGCCTGCAACACCATGCGCGATTCGTCGGGGTCGAACGCTCCCCGCTCGCAGAACACATCGATCCAGCGGGCGAACGGACGCACCGCGGCCAGCATCTGGCCGGTCACCAGCGCCACATACGCGGCGCGGTCATCGGCGTATTCGGCAGGCACCACGTGCGCGCCGAGGAACGTGACCTCGGCGGTGACCTCGGCGGCGATACGGGCGAGGCGCGTCTCCGTCTCGACGTCCAAGCCGTATCCGGTCTTCACCTCCTGGGTGGTGGTGCCCTGCGCCCGACTCTCGGCCCGCAGTGAATGCAGCCGAGCCCGAAGCTCATCATCCGTGGCGGCGCGAGTCGCGGCCACCGTGGTGCGTATGCCGCCGGCGGCATACGGGGTTCCTGTCATCCGCGCGGCGAACTCCACGGCCCGGTCTCCGGCGAACACGGTGTGCGTGTGACTGTCGACGAAGCCAGGGATGACCGCCGCACCGTCGACATCACGCGAGCTGTCGGCGGCGGGTGCGGAACTCGCCGAACCGATCCACGCCACCCACCCGTCATCGATCACCACGGCCGCATCCCGCAGCGTGCCGAGTGCGTCCGCGCCGACATCGGGGACGTTGGTGGTCAGCTCCCCGATGCCGGTGACGAGGAGCGAGGTCATTGCGCGTCCAGCATCGGGATGGTGAGACCGCGCTCGCGCGCGACGTCGGCCGCGTGCTCGTAGCCGGCGTCCACGTGGCGCATGACACCGGTGCCCGGATCGTTGGTGAGCACGCGCTCGATCTTCTCCGCCGCCAGCGCGGTGCCGTCGGCGACCGTGACCTGACCAGCGTGGATCGATCGACCGATGCCGACACCTCCGCCGTGATGCAGCGAGACCCACGACGCACCAGAGGCGGTGTTGAGCAGCGCGTTCAGCAGCGGCCAATCGGCGATCGCATCCGATCCGTCCTTCATGGACTCCGTCTCACGGTACGGACTTGCCACCGACCCGGAATCCAGGTGGTCTCGCCCGATGACGATCGGACCGGACAGCTCACCGGATGCCACCATCTCGTTGAACTTCAAGCCGGCGAGGTGGCGCTCCTTGTAGCCCAGCCAGCAGATGCGGGCGGGAAGTCCCTCGAAGTGCACCTTCTCCCCCGCCTGCTTCAGCCACCGCTGCAGGTGCGCGTCGTCCGGGAACAGCTCGGCGACGGCTCGGTCTGTCTTGGCGATGTCCTCCGGGTCTCCCGACAGCGCCACCCAGCGGAACGGCCCCTTGCCCTCTTCGAACAGCGGGCGGATGTACGCGGGAACGAACCCCGGGAAGGCGAAGGCGCGCTCATAGCCTCCGAGTTCGGCCTCGCGCCGGATCGAGTTGCCGTAGTCGAAGACCGCAGCCCCCGCGTCCTGGAACTCCACCATGGCCGTCACGTGCGCGGCCATCGACTCCCGCGAACGGCGCGTGAAGCCGTCCGGGTCGGCTTCCGCCTGCGCCTTCCAATCCGCGACGCTGACACCGATCGGGAGGTAGGCCAGCGGATCGTGCGCGCTGGTCTGGTCGGTGACGATGTCGATCGGCACACCGCGGCGCAGCAGCTCGGGGAACACCTCGGCGGCGTTGCCGACGACGCCGACGGACAGCGCCTCACCGGCCTCCTTCGCCGCGACCACACGGTCGATCGCGGCGTCCAGGTCGGCGGTGTACTCGTCGAGGTAGCCGTGCTCCACCCGGCGAGCCAGGCGCGTCTCATCGACATCGACGATGAGCACCGTGCCGCCGTTGAGGGTCACGGCGAGGGGCTGCGCCCCACCCATGCCGCCCGCGCCGCCGGTGAGGGTGAGCGTGCCGGACAGCGAGTCGCGTCCGAGCGATGCGGCCACCGCGGCGAAGGTCTCGTACGTCCCCTGCAGGATGCCCTGTGTACCGATGTAGATCCATGATCCGGCGGTCATCTGGCCGTACATCGTCAGCCCCAGCGCCTCGAGGCGGCGAAACTCGGGCCACGTGGCCCAGTCGCCCACGAGGTTGGAGTTGGCGATCAGCACGCGCGGCGCCCATTCGTGGGTGCGGAACACGCCGACCGGCTTGCCGGACTGCACCAGCAGCGTCTCGTCGGCATCCATCTCGTCCAGCGTGCGAACGATCGCATCGAACGCCGCCCAGCTGCGGGCGGCGCGACCGGTGCCGCCGTAGACGACGAGGTCTTCGGGGTGCTCAGCCACCTCGGGATCGAGGTTGTTCATCAGCATGCGTTTGGCGGCCTCAGCACCCCAGGACTTCGCGGTGCGCTCAGCTCCGCGCGCGGCGCGGACGGTGCGGGGTTCATGCGTCGACATCGACAGCTCCTTCGTGTGGATCCGCGTGCGGATCAGATCGTGGTGGTGTGCTCGCGCACGATGCGCGCGAACGACCCGTCCTGGACCATCGCGGTGACGGCCTCGATATCGGGTGAGACGAAATGGTCGGGGCCGGGACCGGCCACGCTCGTGCGCACCAGGTCTCGCGCGGCACGACTGGCTGCCCCCGGCAGCAGCGGTGCGCGCAGATCCAGAGCCCGCGAGCCTGTGATCAGCTCCACCGCGAGCACACGGCCGAGCCCGTCGATCGCGCGACGCAGCTTGCGGGCCGCGGACCAGCCCATGGACACGTGATCCTCCTGCATCGCCGACGACGGAATCGAGTCGACCGACGCCGGAACGGCGAGGCGCTTCAGCTCCGACACGATGCCGGCCGCAGCGTACTGCGCGATCATGAGGCCGGAGTCGACGCCGACCTCATGCGCGAGAAAGGGCGGCAGGTCACGATTGCGGGCGACGTCGAGTGCCCGATCCGTGCGGCGCTCGGAAATGGATGCCAGATCCGCCACCGCGATCGCCAGGAAGTCCAGCACGTACGCGACAGGTGCGCCGTGGAAGTTGCCGTTGGACTCCAGACGACCGTCGCCGGTGAGGATCGGGTTGTCGACGACACTCGCCAGCTCACGATCGGCGATCAGTCGGGCGTGGGCGGCAGTGTCGCGACCGGCGCCGTGCACCTGGGGCGAGCATCGCAGCGAATACGCGTCCTGGACTCGACCGTCCTCCGGACCTGCGTGGCTGGCCACGATCGGCGAATCCGCGAGGATCGCGCTCATCCGCGCGGCAGCCGCCGCCTGACCCAGCTGCGGACGCAGCGCCATCAGGTCCGCATCGAACACGCGCGCGGTGCCGAGCTGCGACTCCACGGACATCGCCGCAGCGAGGTCCGCCGTGTCGAACAGATCAGCCAGGTCTGCCAGCGCGAGCGAGAGCATCCCCAGCATTCCGTCAGTGCCATTGACGAGGGCCAGACCCTCCTTTTCACGGAGCACGATCGGCTCGATTCCTGCGGCCCGCAGCGCGTCGGCGGAGTCCTGTTCTACACCGTCGACGCGCACGCGACCCTCACCCATGGCCGCGAGCGCGACATGCGAGAGCGGCGCGAGGTCGCCGGAGCAGCCCAACGAGCCGTACTCCCGGACGATCGGGGTGATGCGGGCGTTCAGCATCGCCGCGTAGGTGTCCACGACCTCGGGGCGAACGCCGGTGTGACCGGAGGCGAGGGTGCGCAACCGCAGCAGCTGCAGGGCGCGCACCACCTCCTCCTCCACTTCCGCGCCGGTGCCGGCCGCGTGCGAGCGGATGAGCGAGGCTTGCAGCTGGAGTCGACGGTCGGGGGTGATGAACGTGGTGGCCAGCGCACCGAATCCGGTGGAGACGCCGTAGTGCGGGTGGGGATCGTCCGCGAGCGCATCGATGCGGGCGCGCGATGCGGCGACCGCGCTACGCGCCTCCGCGGTCACCTCGACCGTCGCGTGGTGGCGGGCCACCGCCACCACCTCCTCGATGGAGAGGGGGTGCAGGCCGACGAGGACGGGGGCGGAAGTGCTCATGGATCCGATTCCACACCGACGACTCCCGCAGGAACAGGCGGCTCATCGATATGCTGTCTGGCATGCCAGACAAGCCGCAGGTTCCCGCCGCCGATCAGACGCTGCGCATTCTCGCGCTGCTCGGCCGCTCTCGCGGACCGGTCGCTGCCAGCTCGATGGCCACCGCGCTGGGGTTGCCGCGCTCGAGCGTGTATCACCTGCTCGCCACGATGCAGGAACACGGTTTCGTTGTGCACCTGCCCGAACAGCGTCGGTGGGGACTCGGAACGGCGGCGGCAGAACTGGCCGGCGGCTTCAATCGTCAGCAGCCCCTCGCCCGGCTCGGCGGTCCGGTGGCCGCGGCGCTGGCCGATCGCACCGGTGAGAGCACGCACATCGCGATGCTCACCGGGCGCGACGTGATCTACATCGTCGAGGAGCGCGCCCCACGCCGTCCGGCACTCGTCACGGACGTCGGCGTGCGCCTTCCCGCGCACCTGACCGCGACCGGCCGGGCGATGCTGGCAGGCGTCGGCGCCGCCCAGTTGCGAGCCCTGTATCCGGATGCGGCCTCGTTCAGTACGCGAACGGAACGCGGACCTCGATCGCCGCGAGAACTGCGCGACGTGCTGCGTGAGGTGCGCCGGATCGGGTACGCGTTCGAGGACGGCGAGGTGACCCTCGGCATGAGATCCGTGGCGGTTGCGGTACGCGATCACACCGGCTGGCCGATCGCGGCGGTCGCGGTGACCTGGTCTGACGATGCGGAACGCGACGCGGACGCCATGATCGCCGCGGTGCAGGACAGTGCGGACCGGCTGGCTCGCCGCATCGGCTGACGAAGTTTAGACTTCCATTCATCTGCGCCAACGCGCCGGAAGGGGACGACATGACCGATCCGCAGCAGCCCACCTGGCCCGCGCCACAGCCCCATGCACCGCAACAGCCGGTGCCGCAACAGGGCCAGCAGACGTCCTGGCCGGCACCGGGCTCGTCGGGCCAGCCCACCGGTTCCCCCGCCGCACCGCAGGCCTACCCCACCGCACCGCAGGCCTACACCGGGGGTCCGCAGACACCTCCCGCCACGCCCCAGGGATACCCCGGCACGCCCCAGGGATACCCCACAGCGCAGAGCTACCCCGGCGCGCCGCAGGTTCACGCGGCCCAGCCGATCCAGCCGTGGCCCGCGGCCCCGTCCGCAACCGCCGGACCAGCACTCGCCGGAAACACACCCTGGGCCTGGCTGATCGGGGCCCTGGCCTTCGTCCAGATCCTCGCGTACCTCGTGGTCGACTGGCAGGCCGTGATCGAGCTCAACCTCGCCCTGGTCGCGGTCAGCTTCGGTGGAATCTCACCCGCGGCGATGTCGACCTACGTCGGCGCCGTCGTTCCGAGCCTCGTGCTCGCCGCGGTGATCGCCCTCCTCTGTTACGCCGCCAGCGTGGTGTTCGCGTTCCTCGATCAGCGAGCTCTCGCCCGAATGGGAGTCACGAAGCCGTTCCCCTGGGGCTGGAACTTCCTGGCTCAGCCGTTGGTCTACATGATCGGTCGCACCGTCGTCCTGAGCCGGAATGGTCGACGCGGAATGGCTCCGCTGTGGCTCGCGATCGCGGGCACTGTCGCGTCGTGGGTCATCTCGACAGTCGTGACCTTCTCGAGCTTCTACAACATGGGATGACGACTCGGGCACGCGATCGCTGACACCGACCGGCGGCGTCAGGACGTCGCTTCTCCCTCCACGGAGTACACCGCGCCGCCGGTGAGCCGCACGAGCTCGTCGAACGTCAGGGGGAACACCGCGTGGGTGGTCCCACCGGCCGCCCACAGCTGGTCGTAGCCGGCCAGCGACTCATCGACGATGGTGCGAACCGGTGCCGGATGCCCCGTGGGAGAAACGCCTCCGACGCGCTGTCCGGTCGCCTCGAGCACCTGATCCGCGCTGGCGCGGCGGATGCGGTGCACCCCGATGCGACGCGCGAGCGCGGCCGTGTCGACGCGGTGCGCCCCGGAGGTCATCACGAGGAGAGGCGCGTCGTCGGCGATGAACAGCAGACTGTTGGCGATGGCTCCCACCTCGACTCCCAGCGCCTCCGCCGCGAGCGCAGCCGTCGCCGCCGAGTCCGGCAGCGTCACGATTCCCGCGTCGATGCCGGCCGCCGCGAGCCCCGCAGCCACGCGGCTGGTGCGTTCTTCATCCTCGGGAGAGTGATCGTTCACGCGTGATTCCTTTCGGTCCCATGTGCTTCGCGGGTGAGTCGCCGTTCAGCGCTGCAGAAATCGCCGGGCCATCGCCTCGATGTCGGCTCGCGTGGCCCGCCAGCCCTGCGACAGGATGCGGAACACCAGCGGGCCGACCAGCTCGGCGGTCAATGATCGCTCATCCCCGTCGAGAGCCGCACCCCGAGCCCGCGCACGGGCAAGCGCATCGGCGGCAGCCTCGTTGAGCACGTCGGTCCCGGCGAGCAGTTCGGCCACACGCCGGTCATGCTGGGCCTCCCCGAGCAGCGCACGGTAGGCGAGACCGGCGTCGGCGTCGGTGAGGAAGCCTGACAGGCCGGTCAGGAATCCGGCGATCTCCTCCTCGGGGCTCTCCGCGGGCGGGCGAGCGAGTTCGCGCCGTGCATCAGCAGCACTCGCCTCCAGGAGGATCTCAGCCTTGGAGGACCACCAGCGATACACGGTCTGTCGTCCGACGCCGGCGCGCTCCGCGATTCCCTTCATCGTCATCGCTGCATAGCCCTGCTCCACGAGCAGGTCGTCGGCGGCGTGGAGCACCGCAAGACGCGCGTCTTCGCTCCGCGGCCGGCCGTGCGATTTCGTGCTCTCGCCCATGTCCGCATCCTAGCCGTTTCGATACGCCGTGCATCGAAACAGATATACGAGACACGATGTCTCGATGACTGCTACACTTTCGAGACACCTTGTATTGGAATTGAAGGCTGATGACCACTCCGACCCCTGCGCGCCTTCGCCGCGCGATCCCTGCCACCGCTCTGGCGTTCCTCGTCACCATGATGGGAACCACCATTCCCACGCCGCTGTACTCGCTGTACTCGGCCGAGCTGAACTTCACGCCTCTCACGGTCACGATCCTGTTCGCCGTCTATGCGGTGGGCGTCGTGGGAGCCCTGCTGGCGTTCGGGCGCCTCTCCGATGACATCGGGCGGCGGCCGGTCATGATCTTCGCCCTCCTGCTGGCGGCGGCGAGCGCGGTGATCTTCCTGCTGCCACCCTCGCTGCCCCTCTTGATCACGGCGCGCATCATCTCCGGCCTCGGCGCAGGACTGATGAGCGGCACCGGAACCGCAGCGATCATGGATCTCTTCCCCGCCGATCGACGCACCCTCGCGGGCACGATCGCCGTGATCTCCAACACCGGCGGGCTCGCACTCGGCACGCTCGCCGCGGGAGTCCTGGCAGATACCGCGCCGACCCCGCTGCGAACGCCCTTTGTGGCCCATCTCGCCCTCTGCGTCATCGCGATCGTGGGAATGTGGATCTGGGTGCCGCGCCCCTCACGCGGCAGCGGCGCACGCCTGCGTCTGAACGGCCTTCGCGTCCCGCCCTACCTCCGCGCGGCGTTCGTCCGCGCGGTTCTCGCCGCCGGGTCCGGGTTCGCCGTCACCGGTGTCCTCACCGCCGTAGCCGCGCTGTTACTCGCGCGAGAGCTGCACCTGGACAGTCACGCCCTTGCCGGCTTCGTGGTGTTCCTCGCGTTCGCCGGAATGGCGGCGGGACAGGTGATCGCCGGCAGACTGGCGCCGCGCGTCGCACTGCCCGTCGGCTGTGCTGGCCTCGTGCTGGCCGCCGCGGCACTCGCCTGGGCACTCGCCGCGGCGGCACTCGAGCCGCTTCTGGGGGCCCCTGTCATCCTCGGTCTCGCCGGCGGCCTGTGCCTGAACGCCGCGCTCACCACCACCGTGGGCCAGGTTCCCCCGGCGCACCGGGGCGAAGTGTCCTCTTCCTTCTTCGCTGGTCTCTACACGATGCTGGCCGTGCCAGCGATCGGCGTTGGCCTGCTCGCAGGCACTGTCGGACTCCGCCCCGCTGGCCTGATCTTCGCCGCCGCGGTGGCGATCCTGGCAGCCACCATCGGCGTGATCGAGTTGCTCACCTCGCGCGGCGACGCGGCGACGGTGTGACGGTGCGGGTAGAGGCCGACCCGTTCATCCGCCGCGTCCTCCCTCCAGCCGATCCAGCAGTGACCCCAGTTCAGCGCGCAGGCGACGAGCACCTTCAGGCGTCAGCTCCAGGAGTTCAACGTCCGTCGTGACAGCCACCCACGGCTGCGCCTCTCCGACCTGCTGCACCGCGATCACGGCCATGTCGGTCGGCAGGACCACACGGCGAACCTCCCCTGACGGCAGGACCTGTCGGCGCTGCACCAGCTCGGGCCACCACGCCGCGGATGACTGATGGCGGCGGTCATCGAGCAGTTCCTGACCACCATGGTCGCCGCCGCACCAGACGGGGCACCACTCCGCGAGCCAGGCGGGTCGTTCAGTATGCATGCGGGACTCCCTCCGATCTGGCGGGGCACACGCCGTTTCTGGGATTACATCACCCGCTTCAGACATTCACGCCGATCTCCCGCACATCACGACGTAGACGAGACGCAGGGCCACGGGAGACTAGCATGCCGAGTTTGCCATATGAAGGAGGCTATATAGGAGAGGTCTCCCACCGAGTGTGGAGGAGTGGCGAAACAACGACCCAGTGGCGAGTGGACGCAGTACGCGCGCGAACTCGGCGCCAACATCCATCGCCTCCGCATCGACCGAGGCTTCACGCAGGAACAGGTCGCCTACTCCGCCGGATTGACCCGTTACACCTTCCAGAAGTTCGAGAAGGGCGAGTCCATGCCGGGCAGCCCCGCCAACCCCTCGCTGCGCAACGTCATGGCCATCGCGCAAGTGCTCGGCGTCACGCTGGACGAGCTCGTTCCCACACCGTGGCCCGACCTCCGAGCCGGCGGCCTGTGAGCGCCGCTGACCGAGGCTAGACCGACGGGTCGAGCGGCGCGCGCAGCGCCGCCACCACCGCCTCCGGATCGGCGACCGCGAAGTAGTGCCCCCCGCCGGGGATCTCGCGAAGCACGGCATCACGCAACTGCGATCTCCCCCATCGCGCCACGTCCACAGGCACGTTCCCGTCAGCCGTACCGTGCAGCAGATCCACCCGCTGATGGACCTGCGTGAGCGGGAAGGGGCGCGAGTACTGACGAAGGTCATCCACGGCGGCCCGCGACCCCTGCTTCGCCGCGGCGCGACTGTCCGGCGCCGTCATCGCCCGCGCGCGAGGATCAGCCATGATCGCTTGATCCGCGGCCGGCCACGCGGACAGGTTCGCTTCGCGTGTGGACGCGAACGGGCCACGCCCATCCAGCATCATCACGGCCAGTGAGGGCAGCACACGAGCGACCCGATACAGAGCCGAGACGATAGGGATGCGCCCGCGCACCGTGCGCCGGGGCGCCCCGGGGATCATGCCGCAAGCGAGCACGACTCGCTCGATCCGATCGGGATGCGCGAGTGCCAATGCGAGCGAGTACCCGGCGCCGCCGGAGAAGCCGAGCGCGACCGCCCGCGAGATCCCGAGCGCGTCCAGCAGCGCGATCGCGTCGCCCGAACCGGTATCGAAGCCGCGCCGGGGCTCCCGGGACGTGTCTCCATACCCCGGACGGTCCGGGCAGACAATGCGCACGTTCGCTCGGAGAGCCTCCCGCTCCAGGGCGAGCAGCTGATAGCGCGACCCTGGCGAGCCATGTGCGGCGATCACGGGTGTCCCCGCGGGATCGCCCAGTTCGCAGTATGCGATCGACCGCGCATCGAGAGTGAGCCTGTGGGTGGCCGGCAGCGAGACCTCCAGATCCTCCGTCATGCCCGCTCCCCCGTAACTCGCTGGGCGATACCGTCCAACAGCAGGTCCAATCCGATTCGGAATCGGCGCTCGGGATCGTGATGGTGCTCGAAGACGGACGCCGTGCGCCGCGATGCGGGGATATCGTCCAGCTCCTCATCGCCACGACCGAGCCGGATGGCGGCGTGGCCGGTGACGAAGTCGTGCACGGCGGCGTAGGCGTACACCGCCCGCTCCTCATCGAGTCCGGCATCGCGCAGCGACGCGACGATCCGGTGGGCGACGTCGTCGGCATCGGGAGTGTCCAGCGATGCGCGTCGGTGCGCCTCCAGAACCAGCGGGTGGCGCATGAGCAGATCGCGCAGTCCGAGCGCGAACATCTCCAGCCGTGGCCGCCAGTCGGGGTCGGTCCAGTCGAGCGTGGCGACCGCCTCATCGACGACGCGCGCAATCAGCCGGTGTCGGAGCGCGTCGATCCCCCCGCTGGCCCGATGAACCGCCATGGCTGACACTCCGAGACGATCGGCGAGCGCCCGGAAGGTGACGGCCTCGAGACCGCCTTCATCGGCCAGCACCGTCGCCGCCTCGATCATCGCGTCCTGGCCTACGGCGGCAGGCCGACCCGCCCGTGCCCGCCTCCGTGTATCCGCTACCATGAGCTCCACAATATCGTTACAAGTATCGAAATAGAAGCCCCCGCATCGACGATGATCGCGGTGCCCGGATTCGAGGAGTCCCATGCCCACGCCCTCCCCGCTCGAGTCGGCGACGTCCCGTCGCCGACTCGCACTCTGGAGCCTCGCCGTCATCGTGTTGTCCGGGGCTTCTCTTGAAGGGTTCATCATTCCCGTCCTCCCTCGTCTGCAGCAGGACTTCGCAGTGACGGCGGCCGTCGGAGCGCTGGCGACCGTCATCCCGACGGTGGTGACGGTGATCGTCACACCGATCGCCGGGACACTCGCCGATGTGCACGGGGCGGAACGCGTGCTGGGCTGGCTGGTCGCGATCACCGCCGGTGGTGGGTTGCTCAGCGCGCTCGCTCCCGAGTTCTGGCTGTTCATCGTCGGCCAGGCGCTGCAGGGCTTCGCACTCGGCATCATCCCCGTGGGTTTCGTGATCATCCGTCGTCTGCTGCCCGCGGACGCCGTCCGCACGGCTTCCGGAATCCTCGTCGCCATGAGCGTGGCAGGCGCCGGCATCGGCGTGCTGCTGGCCGGCCCCATCCTGGAGGCGAGCTCACGGGCGGTTCTCTACGGCGTGCCCACGGGCCTGGTAGCCGTCGGCGCCCTCGGCTTCTTCGTCGCGCGCGGACGCGTCGTCCGTGAGCTCCTCGGCACCACTCGTCTCGACTGGCTCGGCGCTGGATTGCTTTCGACCGCCCTGCTGCTGCTGGTGATGGCGTTGGCGAGTTCGTCCGCCAGCGGATGGCTCTCACCCGCCACCCTCGCACTGCTCACGCTCACCATCGGGACGGGGGTGGCGTGGGTGCGCGTGGAAGGCCGCGCACGAACGCCGATGATCGATCTCACGACCCTCCGTTCGCGAGGCGTCGGCGGTGCCGTGCTGGTCGGGGTCGCGATCGGTGCGAGCTATGCGCCGATGGTCTTCCTGGTGCCACAGCTGATCGCCCAGCCCGCATCGTCGGGATTCGGCTGGGCGGCCTCGCCGAGCCAGACCAGCGTGATGCTGGCCGTCGCGTACGGCGCCGGAATCGTCGCCTCGCTGGCAGCCGGACCGCTCTCACGCCCATTCGGCATTCGGGGCCCGGCGACCGTCGCCCTGCTCGTGCTGGCGATCGGCGCGCTGACGGGCCTCGCCGCTCCGACGCCCACGAGCCTCGTGATCTCGTTGATCCTCGCGGGGATCGGGGCGGGCGCCGGGTCCACGCTCGTGTTCGCCTCCGCCGCGACCGGCGCGTCGGCCGACAAGGTCGGAGTCTCCACGGCACTGATCACGATCTCCCGCGCCATCGGAGGAGCACTCGCCACGCAGGTGGTGGCCGGCATGATCTCCACCAGCCCGTCGTTCGCCGATTTCCAGGCCGCCTTCGTCATCGCTGCAGCGATCTCCGCCGCGGGAGCGATCACGGCTGCGCTGCTCCTGACGCGCGACACACCTCGGGCGGCACTCCCGCACGCCATCCCCGAACAGTAAGGGGCAAGATCACACCAGCCGCACGGGCGCCATCGCGATCGCGCGCCGCAGGGCGTCAACGTGGCGCCGCCGCGCTGCACTCGCCCCGACCACGAGGGACAGGACCCACCGCTCCGGCAGATCCGTGATCGACAGAGTCGCACACCCCGGCGACTCCAGACCCTCGGGGATCAGCGCCACACCGAGCCCCGCCGCCACGTACTCCGGGATGCTCGGCATCGCCTCGATCTCGGCAACGACGCGACGGGAGAGCCCGCGCTGCGCCAGCACGCGATCGATCTGCACCCGGTTGCCGTAGCCGGGCAACACGTCGACCCACGGCTGCCCCGCCAGGGTGGCAAGGTCGACCTCGCCGACTCCCGCGAGCGGGTGCCCCTCAGGCACCAGCGCCACATACGGCACTTGCGCGAGCTCGTGTGCCATCAGTCCGACGGGCGGCGGCACCGTGGTGAAGGCGAGGTCCAGTCGTCCCTGCAGCACATCATCAACGAGTCCGGTTGACCCCGACGGCGAAGCGGTCAGGTGCACATCGACCAGGGGAAAGTCCCGTCGGAACTGCCCGAGCACCCGCGGCAGATCCATCAGCGGCATCGCCGTGAACGTCCCCATCGACACGCGACCACGAATACCTGCTGTGGATTCTGACGCGGCTTCGCGCATGCCTGCCCACTCGTCGACGATCGAGCGCGCCGGGACGAGGAGGTCCTCCCCCGCCGGAGTGAGGCTGACGCTGCGCGTCGTGCGTTCCAGCAGCGCGACGCCGAGTTCCTGCTCGAGACTGCGCAGCCCCGCGGAGACGGTCGACTGGGCAGCGTAGAGGCGCTGGGCCGCTCGGGTGACATTGCGCTCATCCGCGACGACGACGAAGTACTCCAGCAGCCGAATGTCCATGGCTCATTCTATCGATGGAATCGATTTATTCCATCGCATCTGTGCGTTGGACACGATCAATGTTCGGATCGAACATGGAGTCATGTCCACGATCTCCCTCGAGCAGCGTCGTCTCCTCGCCCCGGGCACCGCCTTCTGGGTGGTGGCCGCTTCCTTCCTCCTGATGATGGCTTTCGCGACGGTGCCCACTCCGCTGTATGCGCTCTACCAGCTGCGCGACGGGTTCCAGACCTTCACCGTCACACTGATCTTCGCCGCCTACGCGGTGGGCGTCATCGTCGCCCTGAGCTTCGGTGGCCACATCAGCGACTGGGTGGGGCGGCGCCGGATGCTGGTGATCGCCGCGTTGATCGAAGCTCTGTCCAGCATCATCTTCCTCCTGCCCGGCGCGGTTCCCACGCTGCTGGTGGCCCGCTTCGTCTCCGGTCTCGCCGTCGGACTCCTCACTGCCGCCGCGACCGCGGGCCTCAGCGAACTGCGCATCCATCACTCGGGTCACGTCGGGATCGCGGCAACCGTCGCGACGGTCGCCAACCTCGGGGGGCTCGCGCTCGGCCCGCTCATCGGCGGGATCTTCGCCGAGTGGGCTCCGTGGCCCCTCGTCACGCCCCACGTGGTCTTCCTGGCCGGGCTCATCGTCGCCGCGATCCTTCTCATGCGTATCCCGGAGACCGTCGCGACGGTTCCGCTGCGCACCAGCTATCGCCGCCAGCGCGTCGCGGTCCCGCGCGAGCGTCGCTCCGCCTTCCTCCTCGCCGGTGCGGCGGCCTTCGCCGCCTTCGCGATCACCGGCTTCTTCGGATCGGTGTCCCCCGCCTTCCTCGCGCAGGTCGGCAACGTGCACGACCACCTCGCCGTCGGCGCCACCGCCTTCGCGGTGTTCGGCGCCGCCGCCGTCGCCCAGCTGATTTCCGGAAGGCTGTCGCCGCACCGCCAGATCGTCGCCGGCGCGACCACGGTCCTCCTGGGCATGACGATGTTCGCCGCCTCCGCGCTCACCGCCTCGATCGCGCTGTTCATCGTCGGCGGGGTGATCGCGGGGTTCGGCGTCGGCTTCCTGTTCCGCAGCGCCCTGATGACGGGCGCTTCGCTCGGAGACGCGGCACATCGCGGTGAGGTGCTCGCGGGTGTGTTCCTGATGGCCTACGCCGGCATGACCATTCCCCCGCTGCTCATCGGACTCGCGTTGCTGTGGTTCCCGATGATTCCGGTGCTCCTCGTCTTCGCCATCGCGACCGTGGTGCTGTCCACCGCCGCGGCGGCCGGACTCGCACGAGTCGTCCGGACCCTCTGAACGAGGTCTCCGCGGCGTCGTACCGCGGAGACGCAACGGGGCATGGTTCAGCGCTGGCGCGCATCCTCCAGCACGTGCCGAGCATGAGTGCGCACGATCGACCACGGCGAATCCATCGCCGCCTCGGCGGCGGGAACCTCGTCAACAGTCAGCACGCAGTAGCCGGTGCCGGTGCCGGGGGCGAGCTCCTTCTCGACTGCGGGCTCCAGCTCGGGATGCTCTCGCAGCACCTGCTCCAGCGGAGCGTAGTCGAGGGGACGGTGTGCCCCGCGGTCGCGGAAGGAGCTGAACGGATCGCCGATGCCCCGAGTCACAACCTCGACGGGCAGGTCCGCCACCCGAGCGAGAATCAGGTCGGACCGCCCCAGGCGCGCGAGAGCCGACGCCGCCCAGGCTCGTGAATTCACCGGTCGCTTCTTGCGACGCATGAGCTCATCGAGTGCGTGGACTGCGTCGGCATCATCCACGTTGATCTCCGCGAGAAGGCGGGCAGCCGTGACGTCGCCGTGACCGAGCACCTCACCACGGATGACCCGGACCAGGGCCGGAACCGCGGCCGCACCGCAGGCGACCAGCAGTTGCTCGTGCTCCCCGATGAGTGGGCCCTGATATCGGGGCGCCACCGCCTCGGAGAGCAGCTCTGCCACGCGCTCGTCGACCGGCAGCGCGGCCAGTCGTCGACGCTCCTGTTCGGCGAGGTCATACTCCGGGAAGTGGGCGAGCACCTGCGCCTTGGTGAGACTCAGCGGGACCAGCTCGCCACCTTCGTCGGCGGCGATCGCGATGAAGTCCTTCGTCACGATCCCGTCGGCGAGCAGCTGCTTTCGAGCGGCCTTCGCCGCGCGTGGGAAGCATCGGAGGAAGCGCTCGTAGGCTCGCTCCCACTTCTCGAATCCGGGCCCCGCTTGCGACTGAAGGGCGTCGGCGAGCACCTGATCCTCGTCATCCGGGTCGAACCCGTGCTCGAGATCGGGCCCCGACCAGCGCAGCGACTCCACCAGATCATCGGACTCCTCGCGCCGAGACGCGTACTCGGCGACCACCTCCGCGAGCGATTCCTCGGTGCCCACTGTGACCATCGGCCAGGCGATCATCGACCCGTCACCGTAGAACTCGTGGAACATCGCCCCGTAGACCGTTTGATCCGGATGACGCTCGCGAACCGTGCGCACCGCCCGGACGAGCTGAGCGGCAGCCGCCGCCTCGATCGCCTTTCCGTCCATCGCCCTGGCGTCCTCTCGTGCGGGGTCGGAGCCATGCTATCGACCGCGTCCGACGCCCGAGCGAATCGATGCCCGCGGGACTCAGATCACTGCCAGAAACCCACTACACACTGAGTGTATAGTCACTCCCGTGGACACATCACAGGCATTCCTGGGGCTGATCGAGGCTCGGCCGGGATACGGCTACGAGCTCAAGCAGCGCTACGACGACTACTTCGGCGCGGAGCGCGCGCTCAAGTTTGGACAGGTGTACGCGATGCTCTCCCGCCTGGAGCGTGACGAGCTGATCGTCATGGACGGCGTGGAAGAGGGCGGCGGGCCTAACCGCAAGCGCTATCGCGGACTTCCGGCCGGCCGCGAGCGCGTGATGCAGTGGCTCACCCAGCCCGATGAAGAGGTCACGGGGCGCAGCAACCTCTTCGCGAAGGTGGTGGTCTCCCTCCTTCTCGATGAGGACGCCGTGCGATTGCTCGCCCTGCACCGAAGCATCCTGCTGGACGCAATGCGCCGCCTCACCCGGGCAAAGCAGGGTGCCGAGCTCCTGGACCTCCTCGCCTATGACCAATCACTCTTCCGCGTCGAGGCGGATCTCCGCTGGATCGACACGACCGAAGCCCGCTTGAACGACCTGAAGGAATCCCTGCGATGAGCACTCTCACCACCTCGGAGTCCGGGCTGCTGGCCATCGCGGCCCGCGGACTCCAGAAGCACTACGGCACCGCTCACGCGCTGCGCGGCGTCGATGTGGAGATCACCCGCGGCGAGATCGTCGCCATCATGGGACCCTCCGGCTCTGGCAAGTCCACGCTGCTGCACTGTCTCGCCGGCGTCGTCGCCCCGGATTCGGGAGATGTGCGCGTGGGTGACACCGTGGTCAGCGCCCTGGATGAAGCGGGCCGAGCCCGCTTCCGCCTCACCCGCCTCGGATTCATGTTCCAGTTCGGTCAGCTGCTGCCTGAGTTGACCGCGGAAGACAACGTGGCGCTGCCCCTGATGCTGGCCGGCATGAAGCGCACGTCGGCGCTGTCGCGAGCGCACGAGTGGCTCGGTCGTCTGGAGCTGGGCCCGCTCGCGAAGCGGCTTCCGGCAGAGCTGTCCGGAGGACAGGCACAGCGCGTGGCGCTGTCGCGCGCGCTGGTCACGGACCCCGAGGTGCTGTTCGCCGACGAACCCACGGGAGCGCTCGACTCCCTCACCGCGGAGAAGGTGATGCAGACTCTCACCGAGGTCGTCCGCACCACCGGCACCACTCTCATCCTCGTCACCCACGACGCTCGGGTGGCCTCATACAGCGATCGCGAGATCTTCATCCGCGACGGCCTCGTCCTGGACCCTGCGGGCACGCGATGATCGGGGCGATGCGCCTGCTCACCCTCGGCAGCCGCGGAATCTGGGGCAGGTTGGTGGCGATCGCGGCCGGCGTGGCGGCGGGCGTCCTGGTCGTGCTCATGCTGATCGCCGGTGCCAGCGCGATGGAGGCGCGTGATCTGCGCGGTGCCTGGCTGCACCCCTCCGGAACCACGGTCGCCGCCGCAATGACCGATGAGACGGTGGTCGCGACCGGCACCGACACCTTCGAGGGGCACCGCATCAGTCGGATGGATGCGTCGGTTCCCGATTC